>DATLHT010000288.1:0-4742 GCA_035539795.1 Burkholderiaceae bacterium | reverse complement strand
ATGGAGAGCATGCCGCGGGGCATCAGGCGATGCGCCATCATGAAGTCGATGCCATCCAGGCGGAGATGTACGGCTTCCGGTTCGCCTTCCGCCATGAGTGGTGGCTCGGCGTCGAGCAGCGGGCCGAGTTCGCGGATCAGGCGGACAAACACTTCGCGCATGAGGAGAGAGCCAAGGTACGGCGTGCAGAAACGCGTCCCGACAATGGGATCGCGAGCAGAGCGAAGATACGCGTTTCGCGGATGCAGAATCACACGATTGCGCAATCACGGCTGTCGTATACGCGACCACTGCGCATGACATATACGCACGACAGGTGCGTACGACAGGGAGAGGAAATCGCTGGGTGGAGGCGGAGATCCGATGCGGCCGGGCGGGGTCAGCCCAGCGTCAGCGCAATGACGCCCGCTACGATCAATGCTGCGGCGGCCATGCGCTGTTTCATGTCACCCTCGTTGAGCAGGCGCACACCGAGGAAGGCGGCCACCATCATCGACAGTTCGCGAGCTGGAGCGACATGCGAGACCGGGGCCTCTTGCAGCGCGGTCAGTACCAGGATGTAGCTAAGCGGCGAAAGCAGCGCGATGCCCAGGATTTCCTTCTTGTGGCGCTGCCACAGCAGCGTCACATGCGGCCATTGGGTGAATGCGCGCGGTGCGCTCATTGCGCCGCGCACCACCCCGCTGAAGTAATCGAGCAGCAGGGGGGCGATCAGCAGCACCTTCACGCCGTAGCCATCGACCAGTGTATAGGTGGCAATGAACAGTCCCGTGAGCAAGCCCCAGCCGACCCCCGATTCGAGATTGCTGCGGAATGCGCTGGCGCGGAATAGGCGCCGTCCGCCGGCCAGCAGCAGCACGCCGCTGATCACCAGCAGGATGCCGCAGGCCGCTAGCCAGCCCGGCCGTTCGCCAAGCACGAAGATCGCGCCGATCGACGACAGCAGGGGGCCGGTGCCGCGTGCCAGTGGATACACCACCGAAAGATCGCCGGTTTCGTAGCCGCGCTGCAATACCAGCGAATAGCCGTAATGAAGCACTGCGCTCAGGCAGATCCACAGCCAGGCTTTCAGATCGAGCGTGTGGGATTCGGTCGAGAGGATCCAGACGGCGGCCGGCAGATACAGGACTGTGACGCCGAGGGAGGTGAGGAAGACCAGCGGCGAGCCGCCGCCGGTACGGGCACTGATGCGTTTCGCCAGCAGATTCCATCCAGCGTGGAGGAAGGCGGCCGTGACAACCAGTGCGAGGGCGTAAAGCGACATGACAGTTTGATGACAGGTTGCCGTGATTCTACCGGTAAACCCCTGTGCGCGATCTTATCGCAACTGAGTTGCAGGTGTTTGATCCCTATGGTTAAATGGCTGCATGCAGTCCGATCCGTTTCATGCCCCTCCTGTCAGCTTGTCCGATGCGGCGCGGGAACGCCTGCGCAGTCTCGGGGCGCGCGTCACGCAGCCGCGAGTGCAGGTGCTGGCCTGCCTGATGGCCAGCGAGCACCCGCTCACGCACCAGGCCGTCCTGGAGCAGATGGCCGTGGCCAGCGAACCGGTCGACCGCGTGACGGTCTACCGGATTCTCGACTGGCTCGTCGAGCAGCATCTGGCCTACAAGCACGCCGGTGACGACCGCGTCTATCGGTTCAGCCTGACCGAGCATGTGGAAGCCGAGGCGCAAGCGCATCGGCAGCACGGACATTTCGAATGCGTGTGCTGTCACCGCACCTACTGCCTGGACGGCCCCGCCGCGCCAGTTGCCGACATGGTGCCGGAGACCAGCGTACCGGCCGGCTTTGCCGTCGAACATGTCGAACTCACCCTGAAGGGTCGTTGCCCGCAATGCCACTGACGCCAGCCGGCGTCCCTGCATCACCTGTGCATCGCTTCCTTCACCCCCCACTTTTTCTGCTGGAGTCACTCCATGTCCAAACTGGTCCCGGCCACGATCCTGACCGGCTTTCTCGGTAGCGGCAAGACCACGCTGCTCAAGCGCATCCTGAACGAAGCGCACGGCATGAAGATTGCCGTGATCGAAAACGAATTCGGCGAAGAAAACATCGACAACGAAATTCTCGTCCAGGACGGACGCGAACAGATCGTGCAGATGAGCAACGGCTGCATCTGCTGCACCATCCGCGGCGACCTGGTAGCCGCCCTGTCGGACCTGATGACGCGCCGCGACGCCGGCGAGATCGAATTCGACCGCGTGGTCATCGAAACCACCGGCATCGCCAACCCGGGCCCGGTGGCGCAGACCTTCTTCATGGATGACGAAATCGCTACGCGCTATCTGCTCGATGCGGTCATCACGCTGGTGGATGCCCGCCACGGCAACCAGCAGCTCGACCAGCACGAGGCCGCCCAGCGCCAGGTCGGGTTTGCCGACGCGATCTTCATCACCAAGAGCGATCTCGTCAGTGCCGACGACGTAGCCGCGCTGCGCCATCGACTTGTGCATATGAACCCGCGCGCGCCGATTCGTACCGTCAATTTCGGCGAGACGCCGCTGGACACGATCTTCGACCTGCGCGGCTTTAACCTCAACGCCAAGCTTGAACTCGATCCTGATTTTCTCAAGGCCGAGGAGCATGCCCACGACCATGAACACGGGCACCACCATGATCATGCCCACGATCACACCTGTAGCGCCGAGTGCGATCACGACCATGACCACGATCACGGACATGATCATGGCCACGCTCACCACCATCACAATGACCGCATTGCCTCCTTCGTTTTTCGCAGCGAGCGCCCATTCGATTACGCGAAACTCGAGGAATTCCTGGGCGGCATTCTCACCGTCTATGGCGAAACGCTGCTGCGCTACAAGGGCGTACTCTATATGCAGGGCGTGGACCGCAAGGTGGTGTTCCAGGGCGTGCACCAGCTGATGGGCAGTGACATCGGCGCGCCGTGGGGCGACGAAACACCTGGTAACCGGATGGTCTTTATCGGCGTAGACTTGCCCCGCGACGCTATCCTGAAAGGCCTCGAAGGCTGCCTCGCGGCCTGAGTCCAACGCCCCGGAAAATGTCCGCCGGGGCCTCTTGCCTGGCCGCAGGTGTCGAGGACGACATCTCCTGTGGCGCTGTCCGCGTACTCAAGTACAATACCCCGGTTTAATTGCCGGCCGGTCCCGTCAGTGGTATAGATAGGCCTGCGGGCCGCGCATGTCACGGCACGCGGCTCATGCGTAACACGGAATAGTCACAAAAATCAGGAAAGCGATGAAAGGCGAGGGCTGGACAGACCGGTCCCGCCGCCAGGAATACTGTGCCGGCCAGAGCCGGTGCTGGCTTCCCGGTGCTGCTGTGGCAGCACCCGGGCAAGCGATGGGAGGCATGCGACGCAGCGAGACTGCAGCCAGCCATGTGCAACGGCCGGAGTTCAATCGAGGGCCAGCGCGGCTGCCGGGCGTAAGGATTCGATCCGCGCCGCCGGTAGTCCGCATCTCACCAGAGAAGCAGCAGCAAACATGACGAGCAAGAAAATCCTGACGGAAGCCGAAATCCTCGCGATGGGCGAAAAAGACTACATGAATAGCGCCCAGCTGGCGTTTTTCAGGCAGCGGCTCGAGCAATTGCGCGATGAGATCCTGAAGAACGCCGACCAGACCACCGAGCATCTGCGCGAGACCGTGGTCGTGCCTGATCCGGCTGATCGCGCCACGATCGAGGAGGAGCATGCGCTTGAGTTGCGCACGCGCGACCGCGAACGCAAGCTGCTGAAGAAGGTCGAGCAGTCCATCGCGCGCATCGAGTCCGGCGAATACGGCTGGTGCGAGGAAACCGGCGAGCCGATCGGCGTCCCGCGCCTGCTGGCCAGCCCGACCGCCACCCTGTCGCTCGAAGCCCAGGAGCGCCGCGAACTGCGCCAGAAGCTGTTCGGCGACTGATCTCCATCGGTACCGGGTGCGCCACCGTCCTGGCGCACCCTCGCCCGCCCACGTTTTCTCTCTCTTTTCCGTCCATCCGCCGCCTGCGGATGCGTACCCCACCATCCTTCTTCCCGTCATTGCCCAGGCCGCTTGTGTCCGCGCCTGTGTCCGCGCGCGTGTCCCAGCTGATCGCGGCCGTCGTTTCTATTGACGCCGCACTCTGCTAAGGTGGCACCCTTGTTGTATTGAATGATCCGCAGCCATGGCTTCCTCATTTCCTGTCAGTCTTGTCGCCGGCCTGCCCGGTACGGGTGTCTCCGCGCTGCTGGCGCGGTTGAACGCACAGTTTCCCCTGCGCGTGCTCGAGGCTACACAGCTGATGGAAGCTGCAGCCGATCTGCCTGCCGACGACGAGCTGGCCGCGGACACAGCCGCACTGGCGGTGCTCGAGGCGGCTGCCGGGCAGGCACAGGCGCACGGCGAACACCTCGTGGTACGCGTCCGTACGGAGAGCGTGATCGGCCTGATCGATCTGCTGGCCGGCGCCGGCCATACCGCAGGCACAACCGGCATGCCATTGCAGCTCGGCGCCATGATGACGGTGCTCGATGCCGCCACCCTGCTGCAGGAATTCCACGCAGCCGACTTCCTCGCCGAGCGCGATCCCGCCGCATGGGCCGACGATGACCGCACGGTCGCCGATATCCTGATCGAGCAGATCGAAGCGGCGACGATACTCGTGCTCAACCGGACCGATCGCGTCGACACCACTGCCCGCCAGACGCTCGTGGCGCTGCTGCGTGCTTTGAATCCGCGCGCCACCGTCGTGGAGGCCGCAGGCCATGTCGACGCCGGGATATTGCAGGC
>DATLHT010000287.1:0-4531 GCA_035539795.1 Burkholderiaceae bacterium | reverse complement strand
CTTCCAGGGGGCCAGCGAAGCAGAGGCGATTCTTGCTGCCATGGAGCATCTCGATGGTGTTGCGTTGCCTGACCTGGAGAGTGGGCAGGGCGGTGATCGCCAGCAGCATATTCGCGCATTGCATGACCACACTCGTCGCATGGCCCTGGAACTCGACACGTTGTTCCAGAAGGCCAATGAACTTGAAGGCGGGCGTGATGTGCTCACCAGCCTGCTGAACCGCAAGTTCCTGCCCGTGGTGCTCAGCAAGGAAGTGGCATACGCACGCGAGCGCAGCAGCCAGTTCGCCGTCATCGCCATCGACATCGATCACTTCAAGCAGGTCAACGATGTGCACGGGCATGAGGCCGGTGACATGGTGCTGCAGCAGTTCGCGGCGCTGCTCAGCGACAGCGTGCGCGGCGGCGACTACCTGTTCCGCTTGGGTGGCGAAGAGTTCCTGATGCTGTCCGTGGATATCGACGAGGCGCGCGCAGTGGCCACGGCAGAGCGCCTCCGCGCCCGCATCGCAGCCGAAGTCTTCCGCCTGCCGCGCGATCGCACCATGACCTTGACCATCAGTATCGGCCTTGCCATGCATGACGGACATCCGGATTACCAGCGCACGCTACGCCGTGCCGACGTTGCGCTTTATGCGGCCAAGCAGCGCGGTCGCAATTGCCTGGTGGTGGGGGATGAAATGCTGGCAGAGGTGGCGGGCAAGGCAGCGAGCGGAATCGGCCGCTAACCCGCATTGCATGGGTCTGCTCAGGCGCGGTGTGCGCTGCGCGAGTCTTCGGGTGCCTGGGTGCGCTCATGCATGCCGTAGTCGCGTATCACCGTGGCGATGCGCAGCCGATAGTCGGCGAAGACACCGCCGCGCCCCTGTGCCTGCGCCTGCCGATGCAGGTCCAGGTTACGCCAGGCCTGTACCGCGGCTTCGTCGCGGAAGAACGAGAGCGACAGGATCTTGCCGGGCTGCGTCAGGCTCTCGAACCGTTCGACCGAAATGAAACCGTCGATCTGCTCCAGTTCGGGACGCAGCGTGGCGGCGATGTCGAGATAGGTCTGGCGCTGGTCCGGATGTGGTTCGACCTCGAAAATGACGGCGATCATGGCGTCTCCTGTCTATCGTCCTCTATCTGCGCCGTGGGGCGGGGCGCTCGCGCCACTATAGCCCAAGTTTCCGGTGCAGACCGGCTCACCGCCGCGCCCCGGAGCCGGCTGGCTTTCCCTCCACGACTGCTCCACAATGGCGGTTTGCGCGCCACCCGAGCGTGCGTGACAGGCAATCGCAGACAGAGGAGATGTGTGCCGTGAAATTCGAAACCATTGCCGTGCATGGCGGCTATGCCCCCGACCCCACCACCAAGTCCGTGGCCGTACCGATCTACCAGACCGCCTCGTACGCATTCGACGACACCCAGCATGGTGCTGACCTGTTCGACCTGAAGGTCGCCGGCAATATCTACACGCGCATCATGAATCCGACCACGGCCGTGCTCGAGCAGCGGCTTGCGCAGCTCGAAGGTGGTGTGGGCGCGCTGGCCGTGGCGTCCGGCATGGCAGCCATCAGTTATGCCATCCAGACCATCGCGGAGACTGGGGACAACATCGTCTCGTCCTCGACACTGTATGGCGGGACCTACAACCTGCTGGCGCACACGCTGCCGCAGCTCGGCATCGAAGCGCGTTTTGCCGACCCGGCCAAGCCGGAAAGCTTCGAGGCGTTGATCGACGCGCGCACCAAGGCGGTGTTCTGCGAGTCGATCGGCAATCCACTCGGCAACGTTACCGACTTCAAGAAGCTCGCGGACATCGCGCATCGTCATGGCGTACCGCTGATCGTCGACAACACCGTGCCGAGCCCGTACCTGTGCCGCCCGTTCGAACATGGCGCGGATATCGTGGTGCATTCGCTGACGAAATACCTGGGCGGACACGGCAACTCCATCGGCGGTGCCATCGTCGACTCCGGCAAGTTCCCGTGGGCACAGCACAAGGCACGCTTCCGCCGCCTCAACGAACCGGACGTCAGCTACCACGGCGTGGTCTACACCGAAGCGCTCGGCGACGCTGCCTTTATCGGCCGTGCGCGAGTCGTGCCCCTGCGGAATATGGGAGCGGCACTCAGCCCGTTCAACGCCTTTCTGATTTTGCAGGGCATCGAGACCGTCGCGCTGCGCATGGACCGCATCTGTGACAACACGCTGGCCGTGGCGCGCTATCTTGCAGCGCATGCCAAGGTGAAGTGGGTGAATTATGCCGGTCTGCCGGACCACGGCGACCACGCGCTGGTGCAGCAGTATATGGGCGGCCGCGCCTCCGGCATCCTGACCTTCGGCGTGCAGGGCGGCCGTGACGGCGGTGCGCGCTTCCAGGATGCGTTGCAACTGATCACGCGCCTCGTCAACATCGGCGATGCCAAGTCGCTGGCCTGCCACCCGGCCTCTACCACGCACCGCCAGCTGTCGCCGGAGGAGCTGGTCAAGGCCGGGGTCACGGAAGATACGGTGCGCCTGTCCATCGGCATCGAGCATATCGACGATCTCATCGCCGATCTCGAGCAGGCGCTCGCAGCCGTGTAAGGATCCGGCGGGTCAGTCCCGCCGGTTCTTCCATGCAAACTTGCCGGCGCGTCCGGGTCAGTGCGGCAGTGGACCTGTTTCCGGGCGGTGCGCCGTACCCATGAACTGCAATGCGTCCACGGGGTAACCGAAGGACCGTGCGCGCTCGACCAGGTGCTGCAGGGTCTTCTGGTCGAGCGCAGGATCGCGGGCCAGGATCCACAGGTATTTGCGATCCCGCGTACCGACCAGTGACCATTCGTAATCCTCGGATAGCGCCAGAATCCAGTAGTCGCCCCAGCCGATGCCCAGCGCCCGCAGCCACGCAGGCGCGAAGCTCACACGCAACTGGCCGGGATGCTCGGCTGATGCTGGTTCGCCGATGCCCTCAGCATCCAGCGCATCTCCGTTCTCCGTCTGGCAGCTGTTGTGTACCTGCAGGCGGCCATCGCCGCGCAGCGTGTAGGTTGCCTGCGCAGGGCCGGCACAGCGGCGCTGGAACCATGAGGGTAGGCGCGCGACCTCGTGCCAGACGCCCGCATAGCGCGCCAGGTCGAGCGACGGGATGGTGGGTAAAGAAGCCTCGGCCTGGCGGCTGGCGCCATAGGCGTTGCAGGCTGCCGCCACGGCTGCGGCGGTCGCCATTGCAGTCGTGGCAACCAGGATAGGGCGTGCGATGCGTTTGGGGAGCATCCGGATTTCCTCCTGACACGGTGTAAATTGAATGGTGTGCAGGATACGCTGGGAATGCAAGCGCGACATTGCGGGCAGCGCGGCGTCTCATGCGTATCGTGGTGCCACCCTGGCAATTCCGTGTGCTTCGACAGCAAATTCATCAACGGATTCAAGCGCAAGCAGCGGAGTGCGGACAGGGGCGCGGCACGATAAAGTGCTTCAAAACAGGCCTGTTCGCCTGCATCGGAAACCTGCCATGAACCCTATGCCAACCCAGCCACGCCGCGTTACCACCGCCACTGCTACCGCCCAGGCGGCAACCACTGAAGCCGATCCACACTGGCAGCGCGTCGTTGCACGCGACGCGAGCGCTGACGGCGCCTTTTGGTATGCCGTCAGCACCACCGGCATCTACTGCCGGCCTTCCTGTGGCGCGCGCCTGGCGCGACCCGAGCATGTGCGTTTCTATGTCAGTCGCGAGGCTGCCGAGCGGGACGGTTTCCGTCCCTGCAAGCGTTGCCGTCCAGACGCACAGGCGCGGTCGCAGGAGCAGGCCGAGGCTATCGTGCGGGCCTGCCGGCATATCGAGCAGGCCGAGTCGACACCCGCGCTGGAGGTGCTGGCGCACGAGGCCGGCATGAGCCGTTTCCATTTCCACCGCCTGTTCAAGGCCATGGTCGGCCTGACGCCGCGCGCCTACGCACAGGCATGGCGCAGCGGTCGCGTGCGCGCCGCGTTGCAGGACGAAGACTCGGTGCTGGCCGCGGTGTACGCTGCGGGTTATGCCTCGACCGGTCGCTTCTATGCCGACAGCGATGCCGTGCTCGGCATGACGCCGACACGCTTCCGGCAGGGCGGAGCCGATACGCAGATCCGCTTCGCCATCGCCGCGAGTGTGCTCGGTGCGCTGCTCGTCGCGCAGAGCGCGCGCGGCATCTGCGCGATTGCGCTCGGCGATGATCCGGACCGGCTGGCGCGTGATCTGCAGGACCGTTTTCCGCAGGCTGTACTGGTTGGCGATGATGCGGATTTCGCCCACACCGTGGCGCAGGTGGTGGGCTTCGTCGAGACGCCCGCACTCGGCCTCGACCTGCCGCTCGACATTCGCGGTACGGCATTTCAGCAGCGCGTGTGGCAAGCCTTGCGCGAGGTGCCGGCCGGCGAGACTGTCAGCTATACCGCGCTGGCGCAGCGGCTCGGAGTACCGCGCGCGGTACGCGCCGTTGCCAGCGCCTGTGCCGCTAATACGTTGGCGGTCGCCGTGCCGTGCCATCGCGTGGTGCGGCAGGACGGCAGCCTGTCCGGCTATC
>DATLHT010000286.1:0-2596 GCA_035539795.1 Burkholderiaceae bacterium | reverse complement strand
CGTCCACCACGTTCGGCAAGGACCTGCTGCCCTGCGTGGCCGCCCTGCTCGGCGTCAACCAGGTGTCCGACCTGATGGCTGTCGAAGGCCCGCACACCTTCAAGCGCCCGATCTACGCCGGCAACGCGATCATCACGGTCGAAACCCCGGCCGACCAGACCGTCGTCGCCACCGTGCGCACCGCATCGTGGCCGGAAGCCGCCAAGGGCGGAAGCGCACCGGTCGAAGCCGCCAGCATCGATGCCGTCCTGCCGTCGCACACGCGTTATGTGAGCCTGGCCGCAGGCAAGTCCGACCGCCCCGACCTGCAGAGCGCCAAGCGCGTCGTCTCCGGTGGCCGTGGCGTCGGCTCGGCCGAGAACTTCAAGGTCATCTACGCGCTGGCCGACAAGCTCGGCGCCGCCGTCGGCGCCTCGCGTGCCGCGGTCGATGCCGGCTACGTGCCGAACGAACTGCAGGTCGGCCAGACCGGCAAGATCATCGCCCCCGAGCTGTACGTTGCCGTCGGCATCTCCGGCGCCATCCAGCACCTGACCGGCATCAAGGACGCCGGCACCATCGTGGCGATCAACAAGGACGGCGAAGCGCCGATCTTCGAGATTGCGGATATTGGGTTGGTGGGGGATTTGTTCGCTTTGCTGCCAGAGCTGGAACTGGCGCTTTAAGCACTAATCGTGATCCACGCCACGGGCGCCGCCTTGGACCTTCCCCAAGCCACACAAGGAACCAAACAGGTATGAACAAGCTCATCTTCGCCTCGCTGGCCACCAGCCTGGCCCTATCTCTTACCGCTTGCCAGGACAAGAACGCGCCGCAGCCAGCGGCGCGCAATGCGCCCGCGATCGAAGCACCGGCTACGCCGGTGGCTATGGCTCCTGCCATCATCATGGACCAAGCCATCCCGGCTGACGCCTTCAAGCTGACGATGGCGCTGAGCGGAACTCCTACGTTGATCGAGGGGGGCAAAGCCGTTCAGATAGAACTGACCATCAGCAATGGCGGCGCCATGGCGATTTCCAGCATCGGTGTGCACCCAGTCAATATCGGCGTGCAGGTGCTCCCGGTTGCGGGTGCGACGGGTGACGCCGCTACGGTGCGCGATTTCCTGCATCTTCCATTCGAGACCATCGCTGCGGGAGCCAGCGGCAAGGCATCCATCAACATCCCTGCCGAAGCAGGCCTCGCCGGCCGCACATTGCACGTGGTGTTCGTGCAGGAGGGCATCCAATGGTTCGATGGCCCGGCGCACACCACGCTTGATCTGGGGCCATTCAATCTGTGCGGAGAAGTGTTTTGCGAGCTTGCTGCGGCACCGGCCAGCACGGCGAAGTAAGTAGGCGCCCGCGTGCACTCAAACTCAATGCCTGCATCCGCTAGTACCGGTCTAGCGACCGGCTTCAAAGCCTACGACATCCGCGGCCGTGTTCCGGAGGAGATGAACAGGGAGGCCGCGCGACGCATCGGCATGGGCTTGGCGCTGGAGCTCGAGCCTGGGTCGGTCGTCGTTGGTCGCGACGTCCGCCTCTCCAGTGGAGAACTCCAGAGTGCGCTGGAGGATGGATTGCGCCATGCGGGCCGTGAGGTCCTCGACATCGGCCTATGCGGGACCGAAGAGGTGTATTTCCAAACGGCGCGACTCGGTGCCGCGGGCGGGGTAATGGTGACCGCCAGTCACAACCCGATGAACTACAACGGAATGAAGCTGGTCAGGGCAGGTGCACGCCCGATTAGCGGCGATTCTGGCCTGTTCGCAATTCGCGATTTCGCGATCGGGGGCGAGACACCCCCACCTCAGCCTGCGCCGCATGTGCGGACATATACAGAAAAATCGGCGTTCATCGAACACCTCCTGAGTTACGTCGACGTGCAGACGCTTGCGCCGCTCAAGATCGTCACTAATGCTGGCAACGGCGGCGCCGGGCTCGTTATCGACCATCTGGCTCCGCATCTGCCGTTCGAGTTCGTGTCCATCCAGCATGAGCCGGATGGTCGTTTTCCGAACGGCATACCGAATCCCTTGCTGCCGGGAAATCGCTCGGCGACAGCCGAGGCCGTAGTGGCTCACGGAGCGGACTTCGGTGTGGCTTGGGATGGTGATTTTGATCGTTGTTTCTTCTTCGATCAGACGGGCAGATTCATCGAGGGTTACTACCTAGTCGGCCTGCTCGCTAGTTTGTTGCTTGCCCGCAACCCAGGCGCCAAGGTTATTCACGATCCGCGGCTGGTGTGGAACACCGTGGAGATGGTGAGCGAAGCCGGCGGCGTCCCGGTAATGAGCAAGACCGGGCATGCCTTTATCAAAGAGAGAATGCGCGTCGAGGACGCCATCTATGGCGGCGAGATGAGCGCCCATCACTATTTTCGGGAGTTCGCGTACTGCGACTCCGGCATGATCCCTTGGCTGCTAATCGCGAACCTGATCAGTCGTCGCGGGACCTCGATGGCGGAAATGGTGGAAGACCGGATGCGCGCCTACCCGTGCAGTGGCGAGATCAATTTCCGGGTGACGGACTCGGCGGGCGCGCGAGGCCGGGTGCTGGACTACTTCTCCCCGCAGCCCCACGTTCTGGACGACACCGATGGGCTGAGTGCAGAC
>DATLHT010000285.1:0-2765 GCA_035539795.1 Burkholderiaceae bacterium | reverse complement strand
GTGTGATACCAGATTGACGGCTGGCACACTGCTCAGGCAGCAGCAGTATCCGGCAGTCCGCGCAGGACCCGGCAGTAGCAGCGAGGCGACAAAGAGCGCCCGTGCATTCAATAAAACAGGAGACACTGGCATGCCTCATGCTTTGACTTTCCTCTTCTCTTCTGCGCACTGATTCCGTGCACGGCATTCCGGTGCCGGTAGTGTGACTTGCAGCAAATCAACCGTTGCTTTACCCGAAGGCAGTAACGCGTTGCTGTACCCAGTGGTGCGTTGCCGTTCTGACAACAAGGAGAGAATGATGCGTATCTGGATCAAATCCGCAGTTGCAATCGCAGTGATGGCAGGAGCGGTCGCGGCGCATGCCCAGACCAAGGAAGTGACCATCGCCTACCAGGACATGGTTGTGCCGTGGCGCGTCGCGCATGATCTGAAGGAAGTCGAAAAGCAGACTGGCTACAAGGTCTCGTTCCGCCAGTTCACGGGCGGTGGTGATGTGATTCGCGCCATGGCCTCGGGGCAGATCGCCATCGGCGAGGCCGGCTCCTCGCCCATCGCGGCAGCACTCTCGCAAGGCCTCGACCTGCAACTGTTCTGGATCCTGGATGATATCTCCGCAGCCGAGGCGCTGGTGGCGCGCAATGGCTCGAACGTCAATACCGTGGCGGATCTGAAAGGCAAGCGACTCGGCGTACCGTTCGTGTCCACCACGCACTACCACACGCTGGTGGCGCTGGAGCAGGCTAAGGTCAATCCCAAGGAGGTACGCATCATGAACATGCGTCCGCCGGAAATCGCCGCTGCCTGGCTGCGCGGGGATATTGATGCGGCCTTCGTGTGGAATCCTGCGCTCGACCAGATCAAAAAGACCGGCAAGGTATTGACTACCTCCGGCGAAATCTCCGACAAGACCGGCAAGGCCACCTTCGACGGCATGGTCGTGACCAAGAAGTTCGCACGTGAAAACCCGGACTTCATGGTCAAGTTCGTCAAGATCCTGGCCGCGGCGGATGAAAAGTACCGCAGCAACAAGGCCGCCTGGACCGCCGACTCGCCGATGGTGAAATCAGTGGCCCGCATTGCCGGCGCCAAGCCGGAGGATGTGCCAAGCAGCCTGGCGCTGTACAAGTTCCCGACCCTGGAAGAGCAGGCTTCGGCCAAGTGGCTGGGCGGTGGTGCGGCCAAGTCGCTCAAGTCTACGGCGGAGTTCCTGAAGGAGCAGGGCACGATCCAGCAAGTGCTGCCTGACTACAGCGGCGGCGTGACCGACGAGTGGGTCAAACGCGCCCGCTGAGGGCGTGCCGGCGGTGCGGCGCGGTCACGAGACCTGGCGCCCGCACCATTCTGAAGAACGGCGCCCGTCCCGGCTGGTGCAGAGGTGTGGTGCCCGTTCTCGATCCGTTGTCTGGAAGCTAGTTTGATGGCTACTCTCGAAATTGAAAATCTCAGCGTCAAGTACGCGGGACGCGGCGGCGAGGAAACGCTGGCGCTGTCCAATGTCAACCTGAACATGGGGCGTGGTGACTTTGTGGTCGCCCTGGGCGCCTCCGGCTGTGGCAAGACCACGCTGCTGTCGTGCATTGCCGGCTTCATGCAGGCCTCGGAAGGCGAGATCCGTCTCGATGGCAAGCCCGTGATCGGCCCCGGTGCCGAGCGCGGCGTGGTGTTTCAAAAGCACGCACTGATGCCGTGGCTGAATGTGCTCGACAATGTCGCCCTTGGTCTGCAACTGCGCGGCATGGGCAAGAAAGAGCGCTACGACATCGCTCGCGAAAAACTGGCACTGGTGGGGCTGGAGAAGGTTGCTACCAAGCCGGTATATCAACTGTCGGGTGGCATGCAGCAGCGTGTTGGCATCGCCCGCACACTGGCCAATGATCCGGCCGTGATGCTGATGGACGAACCGCTCGGGGCACTCGATGCGCTGACCCGCGAATCGATCCAGGCGCTGATCCTGAAGTTGTGGGCGCGCGAACAGAAGATCGTGTTCTTCATCACGCACAGCGTGGAAGAGGCTCTGTTCCTGGCAACCCGCCTGATTGTCATGAGCCCGTCGCCGGGCCGCATCGCCCATACGTATGAACTGCCATTCGCACGCCGTTTCATTGAATGCGGTGATGCACGTCTGGTGAAATCCGATCCCGAATTCATCCGCTACCGCGAAGAAATCGTCGATCTCATCCACAACACCACGGCAGAGGAATGAACATGGCTGCTACCAGTGTGAAATCTGCCGCGTTGCCGACCGGCAAGGCGAAGAGCAAGCCGATGAAGGCTGTTTCCGGTTACCGGCTGCCGGGCGAAGGCTCGAGCACCACCATCGCTACCGTTACCGTGGTTTCGCTGCTCGCGCTGTGGTGGGTGGCGACTACCTTCCAGTGGGTGCCACCGCTGTTCCTGCCGAGCCCCAAGGCGATCTACATCGCCTTCATCGATGCGTGGAACGGCGACCTGCAAGGCGGCTTGCCGCTGATCGAGCATTTCCGTCAGAGCATGGTGCGCGTGTTCGGCGCGTTCGCGCTCGCCGTGGTGACTGCCGTACCGATCGGCGTGCTGATGGGCGTGTCGCGCATCGCGCGCGGCATCTTTGATCCGCCCATCGAGTTCTATCGCCCGCTGCCGCCGCTGGCCTACCTGCCGCTGATCGTGATCTGGTTTGGCATCGACGAGACCTCCAAGATCATCCTGATCTTCCTGGCATGTTTCGCACCGCTCGCCATGTCCGCACAGGCCGGCGTACGGTCGGTGGCTATCGAGCAGATCAACGC
>DATLHT010000284.1:0-10746 GCA_035539795.1 Burkholderiaceae bacterium | reverse complement strand
GCCTTGATGTTGATCTGCTGGTTGCGCCCAGTCGTGTAGCGGCGCCGCGACCGCTGGGCGGGCTGTGCCGCCGCCGGCTGCTGCCGGCTGGGGAAACCATGGTCCTCGGCCAGACGCTCGATCTGGGCCGGCTCCACGGGCTTGGCCGGGGCCTTCTTGGGCGCGAAGTCCTGAGAAAGATCCCCGAACGGGTTGGCGCGCTCCGCGGCGGTCATGCCACCTTCTCCTGGGCTTCGGCCACCCCGCCCTGCTGGGCCTCCCGCAGCTTCTGCACGACCTCCTGGGTAAACGCCTCGGCGTTGGCGATCGCTTTGTCCAGGTTGGCAACGTCTTTGGGGTCGAGCTTTTCGAGCGGCTGGCGGAAGGAGAAGATGGCCCGAAAGGCCTCACGCTCGTTCAGCTCGGTGCGCAGCACCTGCACGCCGGCATCGGTCAGCGTGCGGCTGATGTGGTTCGTCGTGCGGGTGCGGATGGCCGGGTTCGTGCGCGTCAGGAGCACCGAGTACGGCACCGGCCGGCGGGACATCTTTTCCTGCTGCTTGATGACCTTGAGCGCCCTGCCCGCCTGCTCGGCGTCGAGCTGCGAACCCTGGGTCGGCACGATGACCAAGTCGGCTTGGCTCACGGCCAGCAGCACGATCTTGGCGGCCGTGCCTTCCAGGTCCACCACGACGAACGGCGTCTGTGCAGCCGCTTCCTCGATGCGCTCCAAGATGTTCTCTTCGTTGGCATCGGCGATGACCGACAGGTTCGCCGAGGCGTTGCCGGCGGCCTCCCAATTCTTGATTGGGTGGTTGGGGTCGGCATCGACCACCGTGACCGGCGCGCCGCGCGAGAGCTGCGAGGCCAGGACCAGCGCGGCGGTGGTTTTCCCCGCGCCCCCCTTCGGGCTGACAAAAACGATGGTGGGCATGCCTCTCCTTAGCTGGTAGCTATCCAATAGCCAAATATTACCAGATAGCTACTTGGTACCTAATGATATATGAAAGCTATCTAGTAGCTACCAAATAACCAAAAATAGGATAGATACTAGATAGCTACCAACTAAGCACAGGCTCTAGGCCCGCGTCAGGGATCGAAAGCCGGCCCGACCGGGCGAGACCCGCAGGGGCTCGATGCGAAGCACCAGAGCCCGGCCAGGCCGCAGGCTTGGCGACGCACCAGGCCAACCAGGCGGCACGCCCCAGCACAGAGAATCACGGCGAGCTGCCCCCCCTTGGCCAGCACAGGAAGCACATGGCGAAACCACCGGCCGGCAAGAAAAGCGCCGAACTCATCACCCTTGACCAGATCAAGAGACTGGCCATCGCGGCCATGTTCTCCGACGACGAGCTGATGGACCAGCTCGTGCTCAAGGGCGGCAACGCCATGGCCTTGATCCACAAGCTGACCTCGCGCGAGTCCGTCGATCTCGATTTTTCGATGCGCGACGACTTCCCGGATGGCACAGCAGCGGTGCAACGGCGCATCGAGGCCGCCTTGCAGCGCACGTTCCGAACCGCAGGCTACGAACCCTTCGACTTCAAGATGGAAGACAAGCCCGCGTCGGTCAGCCCGGACCTGGCCGGCTTCTGGGGCGGCTATGCGTTCGAATTCAAGCTGGTGCCGAGCGCCCAATACGCAGAGCAGAAGGACGACCTGCCAAGAATGCAACGGTCGGCCCTGAACATCGGGCAAGCACGCAGGTTCTTCATTGAAATTAGCCGCTTCGAGTACATCGACGACAAGGAAGAAGACGAGCTGGAAGGCTACCGGATCTACGTCTATTCGCCACTGATGATCGCCTGCGAGAAGCTGCGCGCCATTTGCCAACAGATGCCCGAATACAGCCCCGTCGTCAGGCGCAGCCGCCCTCCGACAGAGCGCGCACGCGACTTCCTCGACATCCATACGCTGGTCGAACAGCGGCAGCTCGACCTACTGACGCCCAAGGCACTGGACATCACGCGCCAGATGTTCGAACTCAAGCACGTCGAGCTGGAATGGCTCGGCATCATCAACAACTACCGCGAGTTCCATCGCCAGGGCTTCCAGGCGGTGCAAGCCACCGTCAGCCGGGGCTTTGACCTGCGCGAGTTCGATTTCTATGTGGACTACGTTGTGAAGCTGGCCAGCGATGTGTTGGCCGCGCTCCGCGCAGCGGAGCCGGCCTAGAAGCCTTCCGGCACGTGCAGCCGCCAGGCCGGCACGTACCTGGTCGCGCTCATCTCGTGGGTGAGATAGAAGTCGAACTCCATTGGGAAACGGCGCATGAGGTCCAGCGCGCTGGACCGGTAGCCCGCACGCTCCAAGTAGAAGCCGATGGCCTGGTGGTAGGGGTAGGTGAACCGCAGCTTGCCCAGCATCGCGCCCATCGCGTTCACCGACACACCATCCTTGGCCAGCTCGAAGGCCTTGGCCACCTCGAACACCCCGCCGCTGTAGGCCGGCCGCACGGCCGCATCGATCAGCGTGCGCTCGACGCTCGTGGTCCGCACGTTCACGCGGCCCTCTGCACCTCGCTGCGCGTCGTGGTCCACCACGCCCAGCTCGCCGGTGTTAGCGCTGTTGATCAGCAGCACCTGCCAGTCCTCGAAATCGACCGCGTTGCTGCTGACCCGGACCGGCCGCTGGAACGCCGCATCGATCGCCGATTGGGAGAGGGGAGTGCCGGTAGGTGCGTCGCTCGCCCGCTCGTGGCTCAGGTAGAGGACTTTGGGCACCTGTTCGGTCAAGCCATGCAGCCGCATGGCGGTGTAGTGGCTGTAGTAGCTGCGCGGCTTCAAATGCAACAGCAGCTCCAGCGTCGGCACCGGCCGCTTGCCCCAAACGTACAAGGTTTCACCCCCTGCCGGAAATGCAAACGCGATCTCCCGCAGGCTGCCGTACTCCTTGAGGAAGTCGATGAAATCGGCGGTCGTCGTGTGCTTCGCCAAACGCCATCCGGCGCGCTCCTGGGTCAGCACCGCAGCGATCTGCTTGCCCCTCATCACCGGCGGCTGGGCGTCGAAGTGCGCCAGGATGTCCGGCCTCGCAATCTGAATGCGCGTGCGGTCTAGCGCCGTGGCCATTTTGTGCTAAGCGGCATATATGCCGCTTAGCATAGCATCCGCAGAGACAAATTTCAAGGAAAGCCCGAGCGAGCGCCATTGACGAACAAGCCAGGGCGCCGTATGCTACAGGGCATATATGCCCTGTAGCATACGGCTCCCAGCGATACGCAAAGCTGTGCTGTTCCGACACACAGTGCCAGGGGTAGACAAACGTGCTTAGGCTCACTATGCTCGAAAGCGTATACGCTTTCGAGCATAGTGAGGTTCATGCCTGAATGAACCGGGTCCAGGGGCAGGGCGCATCAGCCGTTTTGGCCGTCGATGGGGGCCCTTTACGCACCACGCGCGACCATGGGGCCCTGCGGCCCCATACCCCAGCCCCCAGCCCTTCGGGCACGCGGCTACTCGCCGCTTGGGGCCCCCGTTCGTCCACAGGACAATCCTTCACGAGCAGCAGAGCAGGGCAACATGAGCACATCCAGAACCGACCCAGAACCACAGGGCGAGCACCAGGCCCCGGCCTGGCTCAAGGAACTTGGCCAGGGCATGGTGGACGGCCTGAATCAGATGCACGCCGACCAGGCCACCCAGCCTCGCAAGATCGCCGCCCAGGAATGGGCACAGGGCGCGGTGGAGAAGCTGAACCGGATGCGGACAGACGAAGCCTACCGCCAGGAAATCGCAGCCAAGACCAAGTAACCGGCCAGAGCCGCGCCCCTGGCGCGGCTGATCCCCAGCCGGCCGAACGCGACCGGCTTCCGACCCTTCAAGAGCGGCAGGCGTACGCCGCGAGCTTCGACGCCAATATTGCCAGCCTGGCCCGAGCTGGCAGACCCCCCGATGACCCCGAGTTGCACACGCTGCGCACTGTCCAGCAGGAAGCGCGGCGCGAGCTGCTGGGCGCTGTCGTGCGCGAGCTGGAGCCCGCTGCAGCGGTGAAGGCATACCCCGGGCTGGCCGGCGCCTATGACGTGCTCGCCAAGGCTGGCCGGCAGATGGCCGCCGATGGCCTGACCCCGGCCCAACAGGCCGTGGCCATGGCCCGGGTCCGGGAGAACGTGGCCCAGGCGGTCGAAACCGGCAAGCTGGCCGAGACGCTGCCGCAGCAGCGCGGCCCGGAGCGATGAACCTCGCAACGCCATGCCGATCACAGCAGAACAAGCGGACAGCGTGATTCACACTTTCTACAATGAGTTCAAGGGCGTTGTGCGCCTTTAACATTGAGCACTGACCGATCAAATGAATAACTTCTGCCTCATTGCATTATTTATTGTGGTGCAGTTAAATTTCTCTGCTTTTGCCATGGATTTGGCTTGCGCATCTAAGCCCGACGAAATTGAGAGAATGAAAAATCAGCTGCTCAACATAGAAAAAATGGTTCCCGTAACGTCGCACTTTACAAATGTAGGAACAAATCAAAAGGCGAATTGGGGCATGGCGACTCTTATGATGAACCTTGAAACCAAGAAAGGGTATCAGTGGGCAAAATGGAAAATAGACGATATTGAAGTTGTGTGCATCGCAAAGAAATATTCGAGGATTGACCTGTTCTTAAACAATCGACTTGACGCCAGAGCATTTCTAGATAAGAAATATTTTCCCAAAGCAAACGATCGAGGTGATGGCAAAGATTTCTCCACATTAGGCGCTAACGGCATTCTTCTTGTTAAGGAAAAACGAGAAAGATTTCCCATGTACAGAGCTTACGTCGATGACATCGTCGCGGTAAGCTCTGAAAAACCCACACCAAGACAATACATCGAGTTTCTTGTTTCCAATCCCTCCTCCAAGGATGGGGAGATATTTGGCGTAACCCTTCAGGGAAACGGAATCGCCGAATACACCTCAGTACTCGGAAGACCAGCTATTGATGGAGTCCGCTACGGAGCAATATATTCTCCAGCCGGAGAAGAATACCTAAAGAAGATCGCACGTTGAAGCGTGCCCGCCTGCTGCTGGCCACTCTGGTCCTGGCCGTAGCCGGCCCAGCGCTGGCCGAGGGCCGGCGGTGCCTGGTGGTCGGGGTCAGCGACGGGGACACGATCAATGCCCGCTGCGGCGAGCAGGGCAGCTATGAACAGATCCGCGTGCGCCTGGCCGGCATCGACGCCCCGGAGCGCCGGCAGGCCTATGGCGAGCGCGCCCGGCAGCACCTGGCCGGGTTGGCCTTCCAGCGCTGGGCCGAGCTGGAGTGCGGCAAGGGGGACCGCTACGGCCGCAGCGTGTGCCTGGTGCGGGTAGCCCCTGCATCGCGGCCTGATGGGCCGCCTGTGCTCGATGTGGGCCTGTCCATGGTCAGCGCCGGCATGGCGGTGGTATCGCGCCTACAGCCGCGAGCAGGCCCCGGAAGACCGCGGCAGGTACGAGGCGGCCGAGCTGGCCGCCAAGGCCCGGCGCGTGGGCCTGTGGGCCGATCCTGGCCCGGTGCCGCCGTGGGAGTGGCGGCGATCACAGAGCTGATTCCGGACGGTCGACCAGCGCCGGAGGGGTCAACCCCGTAGCCCTGAGGGCCAGTGCGCTCTAATCGCCACCATCACAGCCCCTTAACACTAAGAACTCTGATCGGCTTACGATCATTGCAGGACTCAAAGGAAAAGAAATGGCGATTTACGCGATATGGAACAACAAGGGCGGCGTCGGCAAGAGCTATCTGACATTTCAAGTCGCATCAGAATATGCATTTCAACATCCAGATAAGAAAGTTCTGGTAGTTGATTTGTGCCCACAGGCGAATTCTTCGTCAATGCTGCTTGGCGGCATGGTGAATGGCGAAGATGCGTTGAGCAATTTGCATGGTGAAGTTCCGCGCAAGTCCATCGCGGGATATATCGATGATCGCATTGCGAGCCCGTATCAGAATCCGCGGACGGGTGCAAATTATGTCACTTCGGTCAGAGGTCTAAATCACGCCATCCCAAATAACCTGTTCCTTATCGCTGGCGACGAGCAACTTGAACTTCAAGCTCCCCGCGTTCGTTCTGCAACCTCGCCTGGCCCGGACGACGCATGGCGCTTGGTTCATATGTGGATTCGAGACCTGATCGCGGATGTGGTGGAGTCCTGGGGTGATACGCCTCACGCGGTCTTTATTGATTGCAACCCCAGCTTTTCAATATATACCGAGCTGGCACTGTGCGCATCCGAGCGGTTGATTGTTCCTTTCTCGGCTGACGGTTCATCGAAGCGAGCGGTGCGCTCGGTGTTAGCTCTTGCATTCGGTGTCAGCCGACAGCCTGGTCAGCAACAATCGGAGTTCTACCGGGGAACTCTGCGCGCACAGATGAATAGACCGAAAATCTACATGTACGTAGGAAATAGGTTGACGCAAAGTTATTATTCTTCTGCTGCGGCATTCAAAACCGTCGTCGGTGAAATTGGCGATGAAATCTACGAGGTGTGGCGCGCCAACCCGAACGAGTTCAGCATTCATCCGGCTGGTGCTCCAATGCCAACCAACAAAAAATCGTTCAAGGCCATGTTCCAGAAGGAGGTCGGTGATGCGAACACCGCTTCTGTCGTGTCTAGTACCCTTGGTACGCCAATCTGCCAAATGACTTCCGGCACGAAGTTGGTTCTTGGAAAGAACGTCGTGGTGAATCAGTCGCAGCTCGACAAACAGGCTCCGAATATTAGGAACCTTGTCAGTGCGATTGAGTAAATAGCTGATCTAGGCTGTAGAGTCCAATGCCCCCCGGCAACACGTAATCGGACTAGTATTTCGTCACTGGGCGGCGCAGGAGTGCGGCAAGGTGGACCGCTACGGCGCAGCGTGTGCCTGGTGCGGGTAGTCCCTGCATCGCGGCCCGATGGGCCGCCTGTGCTCGATGTGGGCCTGTCCATGGTCAACGCCGGCATAGCGTGGTGGTATCGCGCCTACAGCCGCGAACAGGCCCCGGAGACCGGGGCAGGTACGAGGCGGCCGAGCTGGCCGCCCGGGTCCAGCGTGCGGGCCTGTGGGCCGATCCCAGCCCGGTGCGCCATGGGAGTGGCGGCGACAGTGATGATTCAATCCATGGCCTTTGACCAGCTTCTGCAGCATATCCCCAGCGAACTCCTGAACGAATCGGGTGGAGTGTTCTACTCAGGTCGGAATGCCTGGGTGGTCGGCCGGCCGTTGTATGTGATTGGCCTCAACCCTGGCGGTTGCCCTGAAAAACTCGCGGCGATCACCTTGGCAAACCACACCAAGACCGCCGCCGACCAGGATGCCGATTGGTCGGAATACCGCGATCAACCTTGGAACGACGCAGCGCCCGGCACTCGGGGCATGGCACCGCGTGTGCTGCATCTGATGAGGCAGTTGGGCCTTAACCCCGGCGAGGTTCCGGCGAGCAACCTGGTGTTCGTGCGCTCGCGCCGGGAACGGGGTATCGAAGCAATGCGCATGCAGGCATTAGCCGATGCGTGCTGGCCGTTCCATGAGCATGCCCTTGGCGTGATCCGTCCGAAAGCCGTCCTGTGTTTCGGCAAAACAGTGGGGGCCTATGTGCGCCGCCGTTTGAATGCACACGAGCTGGTCGGCGAGTTCGTAGAGACCAACAAGCGGCGCTGGCGGAGCCAGGCTTTTAAGGGTGATGAAGGCGTTCGCGTCGTCGTGGCCACCCATCCAAGCATTGCGAACTGGAGGGCCTCGCCCACGGACATTTCGGGGCTGGTTGCCGACTCGATGCGGTGGTAGCCGTCAAGGGGCCGCGCAAGCCCAGCGCGCGGGCCTGTGGGCCGATCCTGGCCCGGTGCCGCCGAGGGAGTGGCGGCGTGTCTCTGCCGCCTCGAAGGGTACGCAGAGAAAGTCTTGCTTAGGTTACGTGCAACCTAGGGCGACTGCCTGGGTAAGTGCAGCAATCCCAGCGAAAACGGCAGCACACGCATTGATGATGCTTTGCCGGTCAAAAGAAGCAACCATGTCTATTCTCTTGCCGTCTTTTTGAATTTTTATCGGTCCTCTGCCACCGTGAAAGGAAAGATAAATAATTCCCTTTTCGATATCCTCAGAGTAATCAGATTCAACCTTTGCCACAGTTGAATAAAACCAAAGGATGGCTGCAATTAATGCTGAAATTGCAGAGGCATAATTTAATAACTGCAGGGCTGTCATTTGGGTTCCATTAACGGTTCCAGCATGCCACTGGCCTGAAGAGCAAGCAAAGCAGGCTGCAAATTAGAAATGGATGCATTTTCCAAAGTACAGTTCGTCATTGTCTAAGTAGACAAATGTCTTCTTTGGGCTGCTCTCGTACTCTCGTACAACTAACACATGGACGTTGGAGCCAGGCCCCATTCCTTGCTCACGACGCATGGTTGTGACTGCTTTGAATGAATTACCGGATGACCCTATATCGATCACTTCGGGCAGTGTGAAGTAGGAATTCTTCAAGGCGCCGCTCATGATTCCAGTTCGTCTCGAAACCGAGAATTGCTGCCCTACAAAATTCTTTCTCCGCATCTCTAAGGACTTGTCGTCTACCCCCTCCGCATTCGCAATGCGTTCAATCGTGCAGAGATAGTCCCGTCCTTCCTGCGCCCTCGCAGTGATGCCAGTGAGGACCAGGGCAACAGCAAAAGCTACGCGCAGCATTAGCGGATTTCGAACTGCGCGCGATCCTGGCCGACGATCCACTTTGGCGGCTTGGCCCGGCCGGTCCACGTCTGACCCGTGCTGGGGTTGTGGTACTTGGCGAGAGCCTGGGCCTTTTTGGTTTTGTAGGGAAACACTTCCTGCGCCGTGAACCCGAATTCCTGGATCTTGGCCTGGATCAGCTCCAGCGCGGCGCCGGCCTCGGCCTTGCGGGCCTGCGCGATCTGCGCATCGAGCGCTTGCTTTTGGGCGAGAAGTTCTTTGTAGGTCGTCATTTTCGACATGCGATGTAGGAAGGCGAAGCACCATATAGCCGGCGTGTCTAAGGGAGAAAATTGCGTGCAACCTAATCTCCCCCCAGCAGTGTTCGACAGCAAGCGGTCGTGACGCAAGCATCTCTTGGTCGCAACACCGAAGGAATGCAATGCGCAGACAGAAGCAGGGGAAGAGGGCGCAAGAGCCGAGCTGGTTGAGCAAGCTCGCAGGCCGGATCGCGGCTAACGTGATTGCGAAGGTCCTGTATGAGAAGTTGCGCGAGTTTCTGTAGATGGCCGGCCACTGTGCAAAGCTGGCGCACTCGGCAGCATCTGGCCTTCCCGCGCTGGGACAAGCTGGGGTGCCGAAAGGCTTTCGCTACGGCCGCAGCGTGTGCTTGGTGCGGTAGCTTCTGCATCATCAATCGCATATACATGCAATTCAGCATGACTTCACCACCGTCCAAGCAAATGCCATTGCCGCCGCAATCACCAATAATCCATCAGCGACATACAAAAAATTTGCAACCACCTCTGCCACAGTGCAAATAAATCGGTTGCACCCCCCACTTTTCATGTGTCGCACGAGAATATCGACTGCCCAAGCAAGGCTGGTCAAGACGACGAAGACTGCGCCAATGGAAATGCTATGCGTCACGAGTCCAATAGTATTGATGCACATGTCTCGCTCCAGTCAATCAACATTGAAAATAGCGTTGATGACCTTCTTCAGCATAAGCCGTGCCAACATAGTGATGACTATTTTTACAGGCATCAGCAAGGACCAAGGACGGCGAAAGGGCTCAAACCATACCGAAATACGCAAGCGGAGCACGTTCATGCGGTTCAGGATGGGCTCGGGGTTGGAGCGCTCGTCGACGACTTCGGCAAACTCGTCGACGAAGTTCTGCGCCTTGTCGTGTTCCAGCAGGCTATACAGCGCCACGAGCGGGTCTTACTGCGCATCCGTGCCACCTTGTTGATCCTGTCGCCCACCTTGTCGATCTCGTCGTCCACCTGAACGGGGTTGGCGTACTGGCCATCTACCAGGGCCTTGAACACCTGGGCCAGAGTCATCGTTCGTCCGACTCGTACATCTCCATCATGATGTACGAGCCGCCGACGAACTCGCCCTTGATGTGGAGCTGCGGAATGGTGGGCAAGTTGCTGTATTCCTTGATGCCCTGGCGGACCTCGCGTCTTCCAGCACGTTCTTTATTCGTGCTGAATCGCTCCGGTTTTCTTATTTAGAAAAACGAACCTCACGACCAGCAGCAGTGTTTCGCTTGCGCGAAATTCCCATGTGCAGCCGATGGGGTGTACCTCTAAGGTTATGTCGTGATGCAAAGCTTTTCTCCATGAAGGAGATTTGCGATGCGCAAACAACGACAGAAGTCGAAAAAAGCACCCCGCCCGCTTCGAGTGGCGAAATGCCCGAGGATGGGCCGGCCAGATGGCAACGGCGGTTCTAGCCCGGCTGATTGTTGAGTGGTTGAACAACTGGTGGTAGGGCCGGGAAGAAGTCCCGGATGTCGGCCCACGCCGCGGCCGGCTGGGCCAGCAGGAAAAAAGCCTTGAGCTGCTGGCCGTTCGCGTAGGGCACGAGCTGGCACAACAGATCGTCGTCATCGAGGTTGAGCAGCAGGCGGCAGGCCATGGGCCGCACGTCGTAGACGCTGCAGGCGCCGTCGCGCAGGAAGGGGCAGGGGGATGGCTCCACTTGGCTGCTGATCGCCGCCAGCGCTGCGGTGGCTTCCTCCATGTCCTCGAATTCCTGTAGGCGCACCGCCTGCACCGCCTGTACCGGCGTGGCCGGCGCGACGCCGGCATCCCGGCCGATCAGATCGGCCTCGATGCTGGAATTGTCACCGGGGTGTGGCAGCAA
>DATLHT010000283.1:0-6224 GCA_035539795.1 Burkholderiaceae bacterium | reverse complement strand
CATCAGCGCCTGCGACCAGTTGGTGGGCGAACTCCCATGCCTCCTCCTCGGTCTCGCGACAGATGATCTGCAGCCGCATGGCGAACTCGATGTCCTGCTCGCGGCCGTAGCCGCGCGCGAGCTCCTTGATCTGCTTGATCTGTCCGGCGATGACTTCCGGATAGTCGCCCCAGAAGAGGTGTACGGCGGAATGCCGGGCCGAGATTTCCAACGCCTGCTGGGAGCCGCCGCCAAGGAAGAATTCCGGGGCGCCGCCCGGCAGCTCTGGAATGATCGCGGGCTCGTCGACGTGATAAAACTCGCCGTCGAACTTGACGTTCTTTTCCGTCAAAAGCCGCTTGATGAGGACCACCTCTTCTTCGAGCTGGCGATAACGCGCTTCCTTGGACGCGAGCTGACCTTCGGAAGCGGCCTCTTTTTCGCTGATGCCGGCAATCAGGTTAATGTAAATGCGCCCGCCGGTAAATTGACTGAATGACGCAATCATTTTCGCCTGTGCCACCGGATGGATAAATCCGGGTTTCATGGCGACCAGCGGTTTGATTTTAGGTTGGCGCGCGGCAATGAACGAGGCTGCGGTCCAGGCATCCCAGCATGTCGGACCGACCGGGATCAACATGTATTCCATGCCTGCCTGTTCTGCGGCGCCCGTGACATCGAGGAAATTATCCAGGCTGCGCGGGATTGTTTTTTCTGGATCGCCAAATGCCGAGCGATCGCCGTTGGTCGGACAGAACCATCCCACGCGAACCTGCGAGCCTTTCCCCATGCTGTTGTTCTCCCACGTCTGCTGTTTCATGATGAAGCTGGTACGGCATCGATTTCATGAAAATGTTAGCACTGGGAAAACACGCTGGAATGACGTTTCCTCATTCCAGATATGAACGGAATTAATTAACTGGATAATCCCATATCCAATATCGGCACCAATAATCGCGGCCCTGGATTTTCAGCGAAATGGGCCGTTGCGGCGTGCTTCCACGACTTCCCGCAACTGGGTCTTGAGCCAGTTGACGGCAGGGTCTGCCTTGAAGGTGGCATGCGATGAAACGATCAGATGCGAGGACTTGATCGGCACCGGTGCTTCATATGGAACCAGGTCAAGTACCGGGGCGATCTTGTCGACCAGCAGACGCGGCACATGGCAGAGATAGCCTGCCTCGGCAGCCACAGCAGCCATCACCATGTAGTTCTGCACCACGGCGCCGATCTTGCGGCTCAACCCCATGCTGGTCAGTGTCTGGTCCACCATCCAGCCGCGATTGTCTGGCGGACGGAATACCACATGGGGAATTGCGAGATACGTTTCCATCGGGATGACATGCCCCTCGATCGGAACGTTGCCCGGCGCCATGACGACCACCGGCATGTCCGCCAGCATGTCATGCTGAATGCCTGCGCCGGGGATGTCACGCGTGCTGATCACCATCTGCAGCGCGCCCGTTTCCAGCAGCTCGTGCGCCGCACGGTTGTTGGCGATGGTATCGAGTTCTAGCAGGATGCCCGGCGCTTCCCTCGCAACTCTGGCGACGAGGGCTGGCGCCACTGCCAGCTCGATGATCTCGCTCATGGCGATCTTGAAATTGAGCTGTGCCGTGCGCGGATCGAAATGCGCGCCGATGCTCAATGCCGCGCGGATATCATCGAGCGCCTTGCGGATCGGTCCCGCCAGTTCATTGGCGAACGGCGTCGGCTGCAGTCCCGCGCGCGTGCTCACGAACAGTTCGTCATCCAGCGCCACGCGCAGACGCTTGAGCGCATGGCTGACAGCCGACTGCGTGAGGGCCATTTTCTCGCTCGCCAGGGTGACGCTTTTCAGCTCCCACAGTTCGAGAAATACCACGAGCAGATTGATGTCGAACCGGTGCAGGTTGATCTCTGTCGAACCTTTCATGCTTGAGGTGTCTCCAGTATTCTTGGGCCTGATCGCCCACGCCGGCGTCAGGTCGCTTGCTGGCTATCGCTTATCGATGCCTGCGCGCCAAGCTGTGGCCGGCTGTCGAAGTAATGCACGACGCTCGGGTATCGCAGACGGACGCGGAGTTCGTTCCTGAGCCGGCCATTGTCGAGTTGCCGCGACTCACTCATGAAGCTCAACTGCACCGGCGAGACACCGCTGCGCACGGCGTCACGGCTAAGCCGCGGCGGCTTGGGCAAGCCGGTGCGTGCAGCCACCAGGTCGAGATAGTCGCCCATCAGCAACCGCGAGTCGTCGCTGGCATGCACAATGCGCTGCGGGCGTCCGCGCGTCATCGCGGCAACGACGATGCGGGCCAGGTCATCGGCATGGATATGGTTGGTATAGACATCATCGGCGGGCTGCAGTGCCGGGGTCCCGCGCGCCAGCCGTTCCAGCGGCAGACGGTTGTCCGCATAGATGCCGGGGATACGCAGGATAGTGGTCCGCCAGTGCATGCGGTTGCCAAACCGGCGGATTGCCGTCTCTGCGTCCACACGCCGCACGGCGCGGTCTGTGGTGGGCTGCGGTTTTGCATGCTCGTGCACCAGCGCGCCGTGCCGATCGCCATAAACGCCGGAGGTACTGGCATAGACCAGAACCCGTCTTTCGCGGCCGTCGCGGTCGGGTAAAATGGAGTCCATGTTTGGCTGACGCTGGCGGGCAGATGCACCAGCAAGCGCATGGCGCGAAGGCATCGCACGGCTCAATGCCTGGAGCAGCGCACGGGTGCGTAGGTCGCGTGGGCCGGTGTTCTGTGGCGGCGCCAGGTGCAGCACGCGCGGTGCCAGCGATGCCAGCCGGCGCAAGGACGCCGGCTGATCCAGATCCGCCACCAGCGGCACGACCCCGGCGGCACGCAACGCTGCCACGCGCTGCCGGTCGGAGGTCACGGCGAAGATACGATAACGTCCCTGCAGTAACGGCACGGCGCGCATCCCGACATCTCCGCAACCGACGATCAGCACCCGGGGCAAACCCAAGCGGCGCGTGCGGAGACGGGCAACCGTTAGTTTTTTCATAGATGGATTGTAGTATGTCTTTTCAAGTGACTGTGCGCCCTAGCGGCCATACATTTCAGGTCGACGTTGACGAGTCGATCCTCGCCGCGGCGCTGCGCCAAGGCATCGGCATGCCCTATGGCTGCAAGAACGGCGCCTGCGGCTCGTGCAAGGGGTCGGTGGTGGAAGGCGACTTCGTGCAGGGCGAGCATGCCGAGCGCGCGCTCTCGCGCCAGGAGGCCGCGGAAGGCAAGGCGCTGTTCTGCTGTGCCACGGCACGCAGCGACATGGTCATCGAATGCCGCGAGGTCCAGGGCGCAGGCGATATTCCGGTGCGCAAGATGCCGGTGCGCGTCGCTGCGCTGACCCAGCTCACATCCGACGTGATGGTGATCCGTCTGCAGCTGCCGGCCACGGAGCGCATGCAGTTTCTCGCCGGGCAATACGTGGAGTTCCTGCTGCGCGACGGTAAGCGGCGCAGCTACTCGATTGCCTCGGCCCCGCACGAGGAAGGTCCGATCGAACTGCACGTGCGCCATATGCCGGGCGGCACCTTCACCGATTTCGTGTTCGGCGCGCGTGAAGGCCAGCCGGCGATGAAAGAACGGGATATCCTGCGCTTCGAAGGCCCGCTCGGCAGCTTCTTCCTGCGTGAGGACAGCGACAAGCCGATCATCCTGCTCGCCTCGGGGACCGGCTTTGCGCCGATCAAGGCCATTGTCGAACATGCTGCCTACCAGAAGATCGAGCGGCCGATGACGCTGTACTGGGGTGGCCGCCGCCCGGCCGACCTGTATATGCGCGAGCTGTGCGAACAGTGGGCGGGCACGCTGCCCAACTTCACGTTCGTGCCGGTCGTCTCGGATGCTTTGCCGGAAGACGCGTGGGCGGGCCGGACTGGCTTCGTCCACCTGGCGGTGATGGAAGACCACCCGGACCTGTCGGGCCACGAAGTGTACGCCTGCGGCGCGCCGGTCATGGTCGACTCGGCGCGGCGTGACTTCCACGCCCGGTGCGGACTCCCCGAAAACGCGTTCCATGCGGATGCCTTCACGTCCGAGGCAGACTTGTATGTCGCCTCTACGCAACCTGCCTGAGAGGGCTGCCGCAAAACTTTTGACACCTGGGGAAAACGACTATATTCTTGCCCCCATGAATACGCTGACGATCCGACGCCGCTGCTCAACGTTGCCCCTCCGGGCGCCGCGCGGCTGACCGTTTCTTGCGTATTGCAGATCAAGCAGGTCGATGAGCCACGGGGCAAGCTCCGTGGCTTTTTTATTTGCCAGATCTGTTCGCTGATCAATTCGCTGAGTCCGCTCATCCCGCTTCTGCCGTAACCCGAACCTGACTGGAGTGCACCATGGCATTTGCCGACTACCCCGTTCATACACTGATGACCATCACCACGCGGCCGGACCTGGTCTTCGTGGAAGGCCAGGGCTCCTGGATGACGGACCACAACGGCAAGCGTTATCTGGACTTCCTGCAGGGCTGGGCCGTCAACTGCCTGGGCCACTCCGATCCGGTGATGCTCGATGCGCTCAATGCCCAGGCGCGCAAGATCATCAACCCGAGCCCCGCCTTCTACAACGAGCCGATGGTCAAGCTGGCCGAACTGCTGACGCAGAACAGCTGCTTCGACAAGGTGTTCTTCGCCAACAGCGGCGCGGAAGCCAACGAGGGCGCGATCAAGCTGGCGCGCAAGTGGGGCCGCAAGAACAAGAACGGCGCCTACCAGATCATCACCTTCGACCATAGCTTCCACGGCCGCACGCTGGCGACCATGAGCGCCTCGGGCAAGGCAGGCTGGGACACGATCTTCGCCCCGCAGGTACCGGGCTTCCCGAAAGCCATCTTCAATGACATCGCCTCGGTCGAATCGCTGATCACCGACGAGACCGTGGCCGTCATGCTGGAGCCGGTGCAAGGCGAAGGCGGTGTTATCCCCGCCACACGCGAATTCATGCAGCAGTTGCGGGCTGTGACCAAGGCCAAGGGCATCCTTCTGATCGTCGATGAAGTACAGACCGGTTGTGGGCGCTGCGGCTCGTTGTTTGCCTATCAGCTTGCGGGTATCGAACCGGACATCATGACACTTGGCAAGGGGATTGGGGGGGGTGTACCGCTCGCCGCCTTGCTCAGCACGGAAGCCGTGGCGTGCTTTGAACCGGGCGATCAGGGTGGCACCTACAACGGTAATCCGCTGATGACAGCCGTCGGCTACGCCGTGATGAGCAAGCTGCTCGAGCCGGGATTCCTGCCGGGCGTTCTGGCGCGTGGCGAACACTTGCGTACACGCATGCTAGCGCTGTGCAGCGAATTCGGCCTGGAAGGCGAGCGCGGCGAGGGTCTGCTGCGCGCCCTGCAACTGGGCCGCGACATCGGCCCGCAACTGGTCGAGGAAGCGCGTGAACTGAATCCGCAGGGCCTGCTGCTCAACTCGCCGCGCCCCGCCCTGCTGCGCTTCATGCCGGCGCTCAACATCAGCTTCGAAGAAATCGACCAGATGACCGAGATGCTGCGCGGCCTGCTGAAGAAACATGCCTGAATGGTTACCGGCATGACGGGATCATGCCGGGCGCCTGCTGCCTGATAAAAAGCCACGCTGATACCAGTGTGGCTTTTTTGATGCGTACCGGCTCCAGAAAAAGGGGTGGTACCCTTTTGACGGAGTGGAAAAGCGGCTATCGGAATCATGCTTCAGGCGAAAACAACGCTGACTTCGCCGACGCCTCCACGGCAAAGCGCATCACTCTCCCAAATATGCAGCCCGTACCTTGGGATCGTTCAGCATATCCTTGGCCGGCCCCGACATGGTAATGAGCCCGGAATCCATGACGTAGCCGCGATCGGCAGCATGCAGCGCGAGCCGCGCATTCTGCTCCACCAGCAGCACCGTCACGCCCTGCGCGGAGATGTCGCGCACCACTTCGAAGATCTTGTCGACCATGATCGGTGACAGCCCCATCGACGGCTCATCGAGCAACAGCAGCTTGGGCTGGCTCATCAGGGCGCGCCCCATGGCCAGCATCTGCTGCTCGCCGCCGGACATGGTACCCGCCAACTGATTGGCGCGCTCCTTCAGGCGCGGGAAGATGGTGAACATGCGATCAATGTCGCGTTGGATGCCGGCATCGTCATTGCGGACGTAAGCCCCCATCCGAAGGTTCTCGGTGATGGTCATGCGCGCGAACACGCCGCGCCCTTCCGGCACCATCACCAGCCCACGCTTGAGCAGTTCGTAGCTCGGCATACCCTTGATG
>DATLHT010000282.1:0-3585 GCA_035539795.1 Burkholderiaceae bacterium | reverse complement strand
CTACCCAGGAGCTGCTGGCTGGCAAGCCGGTCGCCGTCTCGAGACGGGCGAACATGGCTAGGTCGATGCCTGTCGCCTCGCGTCTGAACCACCCTTCCTTCTTGAGCGTCCACATGGCATCGAAAGCTGCTCCCCGGAGGGCTGGAGGGATCAGCCCATCTCCGGATTCAGACGGCCCGCAAACGCCGCCGCCCTGGATGCTCAGCGCGGCGCAGCAGCCTGCAGCTTGACCACTGCGACGCCAGTCTCGTTCAGCAGTTCCAATTGGCCGCCGGTGATGCGGTAGCGCTGCACGGTCTGCAGCGCCTGGAGAAAGGCCGATTCCTGCGCCATGTTTTCACAGGCCATCATCGTGCCGACCATGTTCTTGAAACGCAGACTGTTCCCATCGGCTTCGAAGCTGCCGCCGATGCCGTTGCAGCCGCCATGGCCGCTCAGGCGACCTTCTGTTGCGGAAAAAAGCAGGTGCGGCTCGCGCAGGTCCCCGGAGGCCTTCACGGCGGACCGGTTCACCTGCACCAGCTTCCAGTACGTGCCCCGCAGCGGACTGTCTGCCACACGGGCGGCGCCCTGCTCACCCGGATCGGCAACGCGCACCATCTGGATGGCAACCTTGCTGCCCTTGTCGAAGGCTGGCACATGGGTATCCGTCGTAAGCAGCAGCTTGCCGCGATGGCGGACCACCGCGCGCACGGCATAGCGGTGGTTGGGCACGATGGCCTGATCCTGATAGGCAATGCCGAAATGGAACGGCGGCTGGCCGGCCGGATCGAGGATCGAACGCCCCAGCACCTTGGCCGGCGCGTCGGCCAACGATACATCTTCCAGCATCACCTCGAAGGTGGCATCCGGCGGCAGCGCGATACGTTCGCGGTAGGTGGCCGTCCCGGTGAGAACGCCGGCCTGGGCGGGGCCGGCGAGCACAACGCTCGCAACGGCAACAGATGCAATGTTTTTGACGATATTCATAACTTGTTCTCCTTCTGCAGACGGCGCCACCCGTGCATTGATGCGAAGCTCAGCGGGCATGTACGGAGGCCAGATGGCTGGTGTGCCGGTCCGGCTTCATTGGCGCCATAGTCCCGGGAAGCTTACACCACGCCCGTGCCTGACAAACAAATGGTGTAGCAGGCGTCCCGACGCAGGCTTGCCTGCAGCCGCGCCAGCCAAGAGAGGTATTGATCGTCGGAAACAAAGAGAGTCCCCGGCCACGCCATGACGGCAGGCCGGGCAGACACGAGATGCGATAACGGTCGCGCGAGGAGCGAGGATGGCCCTGCTACATGCGGTAACCGACGCGCGTGCGCGTGGCGTCTTCCATCAGATCGAGGAACTGGTCGATGCGCATATGGATCAGGGCCTCGTGATCGCCGCCTTCGAGATAGACATCGGGCTGTGCGGCCAGGCTTTCGTCGAGGTAGGTCTCCATGCCGTAGGCCGGGCACGCGGCGGGAATCGCCCCCGCTTCGCAATCCTTGAACAGCTCGCGCAGCTCCCACTCTGGCACGAGCGAGAGGTCGCGTCCGGTACGGGCGCGCAGCTCGGCCATGCCGACATGGTAGGTGGACGGCAGCACGACGGCGACATAGCCGTGCGCATCGGATAACAGCACCGCCTTGGCAAGACGGTCCCCGGGGATGTGCGCCGCTTCGGCGGTTTCCATGCTCGTCCGGGTATGGGGATGCCACATCACTTCAAACTCGCAGCCTTTGCTGCGCATGTACTGCTGCATGGTGGCGGAAACTGACATGATGTCCTCCTATTCGTTGAACAGGGCCTCCCTCCATCAGCATAGTCAGGACACCTCCGGCCGCCAAGCCGCCACGTTGCCGATGACGTAAATGGCCGCGCGGAGGCCGTAGTGGCGCCGTGTGACTGCCTCAGGTGTCGGATGGTGCCACGCCAGTCCGCGCTGTCTCCCCGGCGGCCTTTAGCCGTCGCCACAACGTCGTCGGGCTAATGCCGAGCGCGCGGGCGGCTTCGTTGCGCCGCCCGCCGTGGGCCGCCAGCACCGCACGGATATGCGCGAGTTCACTGGCGCGCGACACACGGTTCAGTGCCTCCGGCGCGTGGCGCACGGGGGCGGATGAGGCGGCGGGCGTGGACACTGCCGGAGCCGGCAGTGCGAACAGCTCAGGCGCCACCGAACGGGCGGCTTGCGCCAGACTTTCCGCATCCGTCCGCGCACCTGCCAGCCCGCCGGCCATCAGCACCGCCACGCGCTCCAGCACGTTTTCCAGTTCGCGGATATTGCCGGGCCAGTCGTAGCGTTCGAGTTGCTGCGCCAAGACCTCCGGCAGTGGCACCGGATCGCCCGGTTGCAGGCGCCGCTGGATGCGGCGGAACAGTGCCTCCGCCACCAGGCGGACATCCTCGCGCCGCGTACGCAGCGGCGGCACGTGCAGGCTCAGGATGTTGAGGCGGAAATACAGGTCCTGCCGAAAAACACCTTGCCGCACCAGCTCGGCCAGGTCTCGATGCGTGGCGGCGATGATGCGCACGTTGACCGGCACCGCATCGAGACTGCCGACCGGCTGTACCTGACGCTCCTGCAGCACGCGCAACAGGCGGATCTGCAGCGCCGGCGGCATGTCCCCCACCTCGTCGAGAAACAGCGTGCCGTTGTGCGCCGATTCGATCAGCCCGACCTTGCCGCCGCGCCGTGCGCCGCTGAATGCGCCCTCTTCGTAGCCGAACAGCTCGCTCTCAAGCAGAGTCTCGGGAAATGCCGCGCAGTTCACCGCAACGAACGGAAACGGATGGCGCGGGCTGGCCTGATGCATGCCCTGCGCCAGCACTTCCTTGCCGGTGCCGCTTTCGCCCTGCACCAGCACGGTGGAATCGACCTGCGCGTAGCGTTGCGCCAGGGCGCGCACCTCGCGCATGGCGGCGGAGTCGCCGAGCAGATCATCGAGCGTGTAGCGCACGCCAGCGGCCCGGGCCCGGGTGCGCGTCCGCAGGCTGCGGTCGGCGCGGTGGATCGCGTTGGCATCCTGCATGGTCAGCACCGCACCTGTGGCGCGCCCATCGCTCAGCAGCGGAATGCGGTTCACCACCACCGTCTTGCCGCGCACGTGGTGAATCGCCGCCAGCTCGCGCGCACCGCTTTCGAGCACCGGCTCGAGCGGCAGCGCCGGTACGAGCGACTGCCAGCGGCGGCCGACGACGCTGGCCGCCGGCATGTCGAGCAGGCGCTCCATGGCTGGGTTGAACGACTGGATGCGACCACCCTCGTCTACCGCCACCACGCCTTCTTCGAGATGCGCCAGGATCGCGTTCACATACTCGCGCCGGCTGGCTTCGATGCGCCGCAGGCGCACGGCTTCGATGGCATCTTCGAGCGCGCCCTGCACCGAACTGCCGGAATACAGGAACACCGCCGCCATGCCGGCGCGCTCGGCCAGATCGGCCACCATGCCCGGCCCGACCACCACTTCCACACCTTCCTGGCGGAGTCTCTGGATCAGGGCGGTAGCATCCTCCTCGGCGCGATACGTATAGGCGGGAATCGCCAGCGCGAAGGCCCGGCAGAATGCTTCGACCTCCGGATACACCTCCGCATGCGTCACCAGCGCAATCCGCGAC
>DATLHT010000281.1:0-1871 GCA_035539795.1 Burkholderiaceae bacterium | reverse complement strand
TCTTTCCGCATCGCTTCTACATCGAGCTGCAACGTGGGGGCCGGCCCGACGACGAAGCGCATGTTGCCGCCGCCGTGCAGCTGGCCGCGCGCCTGAACCTGCCGGTGGTGGCCACGCACCCGATCCAGTTCGCCACGCGCGACGATTACGAATCGCACGAGGCGCGCGTGTGCATTGCCGAGGGCGAGATCCTGGGCAACCAGCGGCGGGTGCGCAAGTTCACGCCCGAGCAGTACTTCAAGTCTGCCGCCGAGATGGAAGCGCTGTTCGCCGATGTGCCCAGCGCCATTGCCAACTCGGTGGAAATCGCCAAGCGCTGCAACCTGACGCTGGTGCTGGGCAAGCCGCGCCTGCCCGACTTCCCCACGCCGCTGGAAGACGGCGTGCCCATGCCCATCGACAAGTACTTCCGCATCCTGTCCTTCGAGGGCCTGGAGGAGCGCCTGGCGCACCTCTACCCCGACGAGGCGCAGCGCGACAAGGAGCGGCCGCGCTACGTGGAGCGCCTGGAGTACGAGATCGGCACCATTTTGAAGATGGGCTTTCCGGGCTACTTCCTCATCGTGGGGGACTTCATCCAGTGGGCCAAGGCCAACGGGTGCCCCGTGGGGCCGGGGCGAGGATCGGGTGCCGGTTCGCTGGTGGCATATGCCCTCAAGATCACCGACCTGGATCCGCTGCAATACAACCTGCTGTTCGAGCGGTTTCTGAATCCCGAGCGGGTGTCCATGCCTGACTTCGACATTGACTTTTGCCAGTCCAATCGTGACCGGGTGATCGACTATGTGAAGGACAAGTACGGCAAGAATGCCGTGAGCCAGATTGCCACCTTCGGGACCATGGCTGCCAAAGCCGCCATCCGCGACGTGGGCCGGGTGATGGACATGAGCTACATGTTCTGCGACGGCATCTCCAAGCTGGTACCGGGCAAGCCCGGCATGTCGTACACGCTGGCCTATCCGCCCGAGGTGAAAAAGGAAGGCGACAAGAACAACTACGCACTGGAGCTGGAGCCGCTGCTGTACGAACGCGTGCAGAAGGAAGAAGACGTCAAGACCATCATCGAGATGGCGCAAAAACTCGAAGGCATGACCCGCAACATCGGTATGCACGCGGGTGGGGTTTTGATTGCGCCTGGCAAGCTCACGGATTTCTGCCCGCTCTACCAGCAGCCGGGCAGCGAATCGGCTGTGAGCCAGTACGACAAGGACGACGTGGAAGCTATTGGCCTTGTGAAGTTCGACTTCTTGGGTCTCGCCACTCTCACCATTCTGGAAATCGCGCGTGAGTTCATCATCAAGCGCCACAAAGGCCAGGAGAACTTCGCCTTCGAGAACATTCCGCTGGACGATGGCCCCACCTATCGGCTGTTTTCCGACGGCAAGACCGAGGCCGTGTTCCAGTTTGAAAGCCGTGGCATGCAGGGCATGCTCAAGGAAGCGAAGCCGAGTCGGCTTGAAGACCTGATTGCACTGAACGCGCTGTACCGTCCGGGTCCCATGGATCTGATCCCGAGTTTCGTGAACCGCAAACACGGCAAGGAAGTGGTGGAGTACCCCCATCCGCTGGTGGAGCCCGTGCTGGCCGAGACCTACGGGATCATGGTGTACCAGGAGCAGGTGATGCAGACCGCCCAGGTGCTGGGGGGCTACAGCCTGGGCGGCGCCGACATGCTGCGCCGCGCCATGGGCAAGAAGAAGGCCGAGGAGATGGCCGAGCACCGGGAGATCTTCCGAAAGGGTGCGGCCGAAAAGAACATCAGCCAGGAGAAGGCTGACGAAGTGTTCGATCTGATGGAGAAGTTCGCAGGCTACGGCTTTAACAAGTCACATGCGGCTGCTTACTCCCTGTTGGCTTACCACACGGGTTGG
>DATLHT010000280.1:0-6191 GCA_035539795.1 Burkholderiaceae bacterium | reverse complement strand
GCGCCGTGACGGGCAGCGCCATGGTGATCGCCTTTGCGATGTGGCAAGGTAACGGAGCATTACGCGCGGCCGACTGGATGCTGTTCGTCGCGGTGTTGTTCGGTGCCTTCGGCTACGCGGAGGGCGGCAAGCTCTCGCGTGAACTCGGTGGGCCTGAAACAATCAGCTGGGCGCTCCTGATCTCCCTGCCGATCCTGCTGCCGATTGTCGGCGGACTGGCATGGACACAGGCCGACAGGCTCGCACATGCCTCGATGCATGCCTGGTTGGGCATGGGGTACGTGACGGTATGTTCATCCTTCGTGGGTTTCCAGTTCTGGTACCGCGGGCTGGCGCTGGGGGGCATCGCCCGCGTCAGTCAGATACAATTGCTACAGCCATTCATGACACTGGCTGGCGGCTGGCTGCTGCTGGGCGAATCGATGGATGTCACGACCATCCTGTTCGCCCTCGCCGTCATCGCCGTGGTAGCAGCCGGGCGACGCGCACCGATTGTGCCTGCACCGCGCGCTGCCGCAATCCGTCCTTAAAACAAGAGTCACCGACCGAAGAAGTGGAGAGAGTAATGAGCGTTTCCGTTTACGATACCCTGGCCCGCCTGAATATCACGCTGCCTGCCGTATCGGCGCCTGCTGCAGCCTATGTGATGGCCACGCAGTCGGGCAACACCGTTTACCTGTCGGGCCATATCGCCCGCCGCGATGGCAAGCCGCTGGTCGGCAAGCTCGGCCAGACCATGACGACCGAAGAAGGCAAGGAAGCTGCCCGCAATATCGCCATCGACCTGCTGGCGACGCTGCACGCGCATACCGGCGACCTCAACCGCGTCACCCGCATTCTGAAGCTGACCAGCCTGGTCAATTCGACCACGGAATTCACCGAGCACCATCTGGTGACCAATGGCGCCTCGGAACTGATCGGCGAGATTTTTGGCGACAACGGCAAGCATGCGCGCTGCGCCTATGGCGTGCCGCAGATTCCGCTGGGTGCCTGCGTCGAGATCGACATGATTGCTGAAGTGGCCTGATTCCGGACCAGCATTGCGAAGCGGGCCCATCAACGGACCCGCTTGACCCGCCCCACGTTCGACCCTAGACCGACCCCATAAGAGACTTCCAATGGATGCTCCGCTACGCCCGACCTTCTCCCGCCGCGCTGCTGCCCTGACCAGTTCGGCCATCCGTGAAATCCTCAAGATCACCGAGCGCCCCGAGATCATCTCGTTCGCCGGTGGCCTGCCATCGCCGGCGACCTTCCCGGTCGAAGCGCTGCAGGCGGCCTGTGCCCGGATCTTCGCGGACAATCCGCACGCGGCGTTGCAGTACGGTCCGTCGGAGGGCTATGGGCCGTTGCGCGAGTGGATTGGAAAACGTCATGGCGTGGCGCCGGGACGCGTGCTGCTGACCACCGGTTCACAACAGGCGCTCGACCTGATCGGCAAGGTGATGATCGATACCGGAAGCCCGGTCCTCGTGGAAACACCGACCTACCTTGGCGCCCTGCAAGCCTTCTCGCTGTTCGAACCGAATTTTGTGTCCATACCGTCGGACGATGCCGGCCTGCAGCCGGAAGCGCTGACACCCGAACTCACGGCAGGCGCACGTTTTCTGTACGCGCTGCCGAATTTCCAGAACCCCACCGGTCGCCGCCTGCCGCTGGCACGCCGCCAGGCGCTGGTCGAACGCGCCCGCGCGCAGAACCTGCTGCTGGTGGAAGACGATCCATATGGTGAACTCAGCTACGGTGGCGACCAGTTGCCATCGCTGCTGTCGCTGAATCCGGACGGCGTGATCTATCTCGGCTCCTTCTCCAAGATCCTGGCACCGGGTCTGCGGTTGGGCTACATCATCGCGCCCGAGGACATCCTGTTCAAGCTCGTACAGGCCAAGCAGGCCGCTGACCTGCATACGCCCAGCTTTACCCAGCGCCTGGCCTGGGAAGCCGTGCATACCGGTCTGCTCGACCATCATATCCCGGCGATTCGCACCCTGTATGGCGCGCAATGCCAGACCATGCTCGATGCCCTGGCCGCACACATGCCGGAAGGTGTCACGTGGACCCGCCCGGAAGGCGGCATGTTCATCTGGGTAACCCTGCCGGAGGGCATGGACAGCCTCAAGATCCTCGAAGCAGCCATCGCACGCAACGTGGCCTACGTGCCGGGCGCACCGTTCTATGCGAACAACCCGCGCACCAATACGTTCCGACTGGCCTTCGTGACCGTGCCGCCGGAGCAGATCCAGCGCGGCGTGGCGATTCTCGGCGAAGTCGTGCAGGCTGCCTTGGCCGCCCACAAGCCAGTTGCCGCCATCGCCTGACCCACCGGCCGGCCGAGAGGCCGGCCGCCTACGTCGTCTCCGGCATGGCGGCCAGCGGCGATGAGCGCGGCGTGCCGTGCTGCGCGTGCGGTGTGGCACCGCGCGGCGCCGTGTCGCGCATCCGGGCTTTCGGCTGTCCCTTTGCTTCTGTTCCCACCTCGGGCCGCGCCTCTGCCCACCCTTCCGCCTGCACTTCTCTCCCCCCGTCTTCCCACGCTTGGCCCTTCGCGCGCCCTATCGCACTAATCTCCACCTGCCGGGGCAGCTGCTCGGCTGGTATCTCGGGTCTCGGAGCATGCCGTTGCACCGGTGTCGCAGTCAGCATCGGCACCGCGCTCACGTGCACGGCATCGCGTGCCTCACGAAATTCGGCAAGCCGACGACGATAACGCCCCGCATAGTCATCGCTGGCACGCAGTGCATCACGACATGCGGCACGCTCCCATTCATCGCTGCCGCGCCAGAGGCAATACTGCTGGCTAGCCGACAGTCCCGACGCTTTCAGCAGGCGCGCATAGGCATTCACCCCTCTACCCGCACGCAGGAGCGATACGATGCACGGCAGGCCATCGCGATCACTCGCGCGGTAGATCGCCTCGCGCTGCGGCATGGACAACGACAGCATGCCGATCCAGCGGCAGAATGGCCCGGCCGGCAAGCGCTCATGCAGCAGTGTGGCCAACAATGATCTTCCGGCAGTGTCATGTGCGCACAGGACATCGGTGAGCACGGTGGGGGGCAATTGCCGAATGGCGTCAGATAGCCAGCCATACCGAGGTCTGCTACCCGGCATCCACGCAGCATGCAGAAGCGGGTAGGATCCGCTCTGCCGCTCGATCAGCAGGCTGGCCTGTTGTGCATGAGACAGGCCGATCCGTTGCAGGAACACGATGCTGTTCCAGCGCAGCAGCGCGAGCGCCGAACCGTTTCGCTCCTCATGTTCCGAATCGCGACAGGCCTGCTGCAGCAGCATACGCGCAAGCAACATCCGATAGGACGGCAGCAGATCGCACTGATCGGCGATGCGAGCGACCGCCGTCATCACATCCGCCGCATCGTCACGAGCCAGCATAGAACACAGCCAGCGGTTACCATGCCGGTCGCATTCGGTCAGCAGGTCAAGCACCTGCTCCGGCGCGAGACTGGTTGTCGCGCCGGGGGCCAGGAGCCGACCGATATTGTGCCGGGCGCACCCGTGCCCGAGACTGCGCCAGAACAGCCCCGTGCTGTCATCCGGACGTTTCTGGAACAGTTGGAGCTGCATGGCGGGCGTGAGTTGGGCGGCCTCCAGCAACTGCTGCACGGCTTCGATACGCATCCTGTCGTTCTGGCGCAGCGCATCGTCGACGCTATGGCTGTTCCATGCAGGACGAGAGCAACGCTTGTCGAACCATGCCATCAGCAACGCTTGCCGCGCCGGCTCAGGTAAGGCGCGCAACTGTTCTGTGCAGGAACCATGCAAGACGTCGACACTGCCGGTATCGAAGAGATGATGCAGGACCTCAAGCGTCAGGCAGCCGGGTGTAATCGCAATGTCGGCAGGCGTCCGCGTGCGGTCATCCAGGACAAGGCTGACCGGCGACGTGTAGTAGGCCATACGCTCCCGCGCGCTCAGGAAATCATCCGCGGTGAGCACGGTGTATTTCACCGCAGCGTCCCGGCTCACCGTGCGCAGATGGTTGCGTGGATTGCGCGGGTCGTCAAGTGTCGCCACAAAACACTTGGCGCCCGCCTCCGACATCTTTATCCGCAGCCCAAGCACCAGGGGATGGTGTGCGGTGAGTACGAAATGCACGGTCCTGGACACATCACGCCGTTCCATGTCCGCAAACGTCTCGCACAGATAGTTACCCCACTCGGCATGCGGCAGCAAGGTACGCCGTCCCCGCTGCACCATGGCCCTGAAGGCTGCTTCCAATATGTATCCGCGATCTGCCGGGTCCTGCGGCTGGACAAGCCCGGTGGGGGCTTTGGCCACGGTGAGAAGCCGCTCGGCCCACCACATGGCAAGCTGCGTCGACGGCAACGCGGCTATCGCTGGCAGCACTGCCGACTGCGATGACGCGTGCGCCCGTATCGAGCGATAGGGCATGAACTTCTTTTCCTGCCGCCATTCCGGCATCAAGGGAATCCGCATGCCGGCGGCGCGCCAGCCAAGCGAGACTGCGTCACTGGTCGAGCGCGTCGCATCGAATATCCACGACTGGCTGGCTGCGACCTGCATCAGCAATGCATGCTCGCCGGTACTGAATCTCACACCATGCGTCTCCAGATACACGAGGAAACGCGTCGCGCAGAAAATCGCCCTGTCATCGAAAGCGGAAGCGCCATGCTCAGCCACGAACAGATGCATCGCGAGCATGAGGCCACGCGACCTGGCCTGTTCAGAAAGCGCTTCCGGTTGATATCCGCAAACCTCATGCAGATGCGCCTGCATGACCCTGAACGCTTCGCGCGGAGTACGCGCCGTATCAGCCGACAGGGCCGCGGGTGGACTGGCTGCATAGTCGCTGCGGGTGCACGGCAGGGAAGGCGGCGCCTGTCCCAGGAACAGCCTGACAAACGCTGTGACATTGCAGGAATGGATCAACATGTTGCGGACCAGCGTGCCGACCATCTGTTCTGCGACACGCCATGCCTGCATTTGCCCTGGTGTGCGTGGACCAGTGGATGACATCTGCGCGACAGGCGTCCCCGGCAGGGTCGCGTGTGAGCGGTTTAACGAAAACATGACCCTCCTCACGTATCACACCATTGGCACAGAGCGCCGGGCTGGCCAGCGCATCGCAGCCCCAGAGGCTATGTATCGATCACTTTCACTCCAAGTAAAAGATTGCAAACTTCCCGGAAAGCTTCGTGCTTGCTGACTGCACCGTGCTGAGGTCGCTGCGCCTCCGCAACAGTGCCTCCAGGTTTTGCTTGCAAGGCGCAGCGCCTTGTCCGAAAGTCATGCGCAGGGCACCGATGTGTCCTGCGGCGCACAGCACGGTCGCGCATCAACAGCCAGGGAGAACATCCATCATGTGGAGCCAGATTTACGATCCGTTCAGCAATATGGCGCTATCGACGCTGGTCGCGGGCATTCCGATCGTCGTCCTGCTCGCGGGAATCGCGTTCTTTCATATCCAGGCGCACATTGCCGCGGCACTTGCGCTCATCACCGGCGTCATCGTCGCAGCCTTTGCCTTCGGCATGCCAGTGGAAATGGCAGGCAAGGCAGCCGGGCTTGGCATCGCCTCCGGCCTCTTTCCGATCGGCTGGATCGTGCTCAACATCATCTTCCTGCATCGCCTCACGACCCTGAACGGGTCATTCAAGGTGCTACAGAATTCGATCTCCGGCATTACCGAAGACCGTCGCCTGCAGTTGCTGCTCGTTGCCTTTGCATTCGGCGCGTTCTTCGAGGGCGCGGCCGGCTTCGGCACACCGGTAGCAGTCACCGGAGCCATCCTGATCGGCCTGGGATTCTCGCCGTTGGCGGCTTCCGGGCTGGCGCTGATCGCCAATACTGCGCCGGTCGCCTATGGTGCGCTGGGTGCACCTGTCATCGGGCTGGCCGCCGTCACTGGCCTCGACCTGCTGCAACTGTCTGCGATGATCGGCCGGCAGCTTCCCTTCTTCTCGGTGCTCGTGCCGTTCTGGCTGATCTGGGCCTTCGCCGGCTTCCGCGGCATGCTGGCCATCTGGCCAGCCATCCTGGTCACCGGCGTCAGCTTCGCCGTCCCGCAGTTCCTGGTCTCCAACTTCCACGGCCCCTGGCTCGTGGACGTGATTGCCTCGCTGGTCTCGATGGGCAGCCTGACGCTGTTCCTGCGCGTGTGGCAACCGAAGGAAATCTGGCGCACCACCAAGCTGGCTGGCCGCAACGACGAC
>DATLHT010000279.1:0-6098 GCA_035539795.1 Burkholderiaceae bacterium | reverse complement strand
CCACCAATCCCGCCCTCGCCCCGCACGGAGATCGACTGTTCCGCTTCGTCGTGATCGCCGACACGCATATCAACCAGACGGATGAAAAGGCCTCGTCCTTCTTCGCCCTCAACCGCCTCGCCAACGGCCGCGCCGCCGATGCGTTCCATGCTGCACAACGCTATCAGCCGGCCTTCGTGCTGCACCTGGGCGATATCGTCCATCCGATTCCCTCGCATCCGGAGTTCGGCCAGGCCGCTGCCAACTATCGCGCCCTTGCGGCCGGCTTCGACTGTCCGGTGTATCTCACGCCCGGTAACCACGATATCGGCGACAAGCCTTGGCCGCTGGCACCGGTGGCGCAGATCGCGCCGGATTTCATGGCGGCGTACGACCGCGAATTCGGCGAGCAATGGCTGACGCGGTCACACGAGGGCTGCGATTTTTTCATCATCAATACCTCGCTGATCAACTCCGGCCTGCCGGAAGAGGCCGAACAGCAAGCGTGGTTCGAAGACGCCCTGCGCCGCAGCACCGGCCGCAAGTTCCTGGCAGTGCACTATCCGCCATTCGTACACACCGCAGACGAGCCAAGCCACTACGACAATCTCGACGAACCTGGGCGCGGCTGGCTGCTCGGGCTGATGCGCGAACACGCCATCGAAGCCGTGTTCTGCGGCCACGTGCACAACCTGTGGTACGACCAGTACGGCGACACGGAGATGTATCTGCTGCCATCCACGGCCTTTGTGCGCCAGGACTACGCGGAGATGCAGCGCGTCTGCCCGCCCGGCGAGGAAGGCGGCCGGCAGGATGTGGACAAGCTTGGCTTCTTCGTGGTCGATGTATATGCCGGCGGGCATATCGCGCATTACGTGCGACTGCAGGGCGATGCGCAGCGCGGGCAGCGCCCTCGGGCCGCACTCGCCGATACGCTCGGCAGCATGCCGCCCCACCCCAAGCGGCCGCTGTTGCCCAACCTCGGCATCGATCCGGCCTACCCGTGGGCCGATGAGATCCTGGTACCGCCGAGTGGCGCACTGGATGCCTTCGACAGCAAGTTCGTCCGCAATGACTATCCGCTGTTTGCCATGTTCGGCCTCGGCCTGTCGCGCATGCGCATTCCACTGTCCGATCTCGATCGTCCAGCCCGTGTGTCACGCCTCGCCAAGCTCGCGCGCATTGGCATGCGGGCCCAGCTCGTGACTGCGCGGCCACTCGATGCCCGGCAGATCGAACGCGTCGCAGCGCTCGGCACGGCCGTGGCGGCCATCGAGTTCGTCGCCACCGAAGCCGGCATGGCAGAGGCAGCCCCGGCGCTGGCGGCCATGCAGCGGCAGTTGCCCGGCTGCGCACTGGTGCTCAGCAAGCTGCGCGGCCCGCAGGATGCCGCGGTCGATGGCTTGAACTACGGGCACCTGGTGTTCCACGGCTGGGTGCCGGCCGAACAGCCACGCATCGCCGCACTGGTGGCACAGCATGACTGGCAGGCATCCGCCGAAGTATTGTTCCGTACGCGCTTTACCGAATCGCCGCTGGCCATGGCTGCCGGCGTCGACAGCTTCGCGCGCGAGTGCGGCGTGCGCGCCGGACTGCTGGTGCGGCTCGCCACCGACAACCCCGCCCAGCCGCAGGATGACGAACTGGCGCTGTGCAGCCTCGTGCTGGAAACCGCCATCGCCGCGCACCGCTATCCGGACCTGCGCTTTACCATCGAAGGACTGGTCGATTTCGACCGCGGCTACTTCCTGCGCCTGGCGCTGCTCGACCGCTCCTTCAATCCGCGCCTGCCGGCGCTCGCCTTGCCGCATCTGTGCGCACGGCTGGCCGCGACCGGGGCACAGATCACCAGCCACACCACCAGCATTGCCGCGGACGGTACCCGCACCCTCCGCCTCGACACGGCACAAGGCGCGTTGCATGTCGTGATCGCATGCGGCGCAGCGCTGGCGACGGCATATGCACACGCCGCAGACGCACTCGCCCAGGGTGCGCGCTGCTGGACCCTCTCCGACGGTGAGCCGCTCAATACTGCTGGCGCACCAACTCACCGGGAGACCGAAGCCATTCTGATCGACGCACGCCGGCCGTAGCGTAGCGTTTACTTGCCACGCGCGCGGTTCCTCCTCCTTCCCCAAGCCGGTGCGCGGACCTGTTTTACAGGTCCGGGGGGAGGCGTTTGCCCTGACATCTGCAAGGAAAGCATCATGATTCGACGTCGAGCTGTTGCCCTGTTACTCCTGTTGGGCAGTTCCCTTTTCGCCACCCTTCTCACCGCCGTGCCGGCCCACGCCACCGACTATCCCAACCGGCCCATCAAGATCATCGTGCCGTGGCCCGCCGGCGGCGCGGGCGATTTCCTGGCGCGCACCGTCGGCCAGCGTATGTCGGAAAAGCTGTCGACTCCGGTGCTGGTGGAAAACCGGCCCGGCGCGGCCACCAATATCGGGACGCAGGCCGTAGCCAGCGCCGACCCCGACGGCTATACGCTGCTGCTGGCCAGCAGCAACAATGCCGTGAATGTCACGCTCTACCCCAAACTGAAATTCGATTTCGCCAAGGATTTCAAGCCCGTGTCCAACCTGGGCCTGGCGCCCAATGTGCTGGTGGCGCACCCCTCGGTCCAGGCCAACACCGTGCAGGAACTGATTGCCTTGGCGCGCAAGCAGCCGGGCAAGCTGACCTATGCCTCGTCGGGCAACGGCAGCGCCGCGCATCTCGGCGGCGAAAAGTTCAAGCGCGCCGCACAGGTGGAGATTCTCGGCGTTCCGTACAAGGGGGCTGCCCCCGCCGTGACGGATCTGCTCGGCGGCCAGGTGTCGATGATGTTTACGGTGATTCCGGTGACGCTCGCGCATATCCAGACCAACCGTCTGAAGCTGCTCGCCGTGGCCTCGGCCCAGCGCCTGCCGCAGTTTCCGAATGTGCCGACTGTGGCCGAGAGCGGCCTGCCGGGTTTCGAGTCGAGCATCTGGTATGGCATCGTGGCGCCCACGGCCACGCCGCCTGCGATTGTCGCGAAGCTGCAGAAAGTGATTGCCGAATCGCTGAAGGAGCCGGCCATGGTCGAAAAGCTGATGGCGCAGGGTACGCTGCCGATCGGCGATACCTCGGAGCACTTTGCCACCACCATCGCCAACGACATCCGCAACTACGCGACGCTGATCAAGAGCGCCGGCATCACCGCGGAATGATGCCTTGTGCCTGCCGCGCGTAGCGGCAGGCAAGCGTCCTCAGCTGTCTTCCTTCGGCATCTGCGACACGATGAATTCGTGGTGCGCGGTGTCCAGCGTCGACACGCGCCATTCCACCGGCAGGCGGTGGAACGAGAACGCCACACGGTGAATGCGGATCAGCGGTGCGCCCGTCTCGACGCCGATCAGCTCGGCCTCGGTGTCGGTGGCCAGCACGGCGCGCAGCCGTTCTTCGGTCTGGATCACGTTGACGCCGAACGCGTCCTGGTAGAAGTTGTACAGCGTGTTTGGACGATTGCGCAACTGCGTTTCCGTCAGGCCGGGGAACAGTCTCTCCGGCAGCATGATGTCGTCGATCATTACCGGTCGCTCGTCGAGCGACAGCACGTTGGTGAAATGAAACACCCGCTCCCCTGACTCCAGCCCCAGCAGCGTGCAGGCCGCCTTGTCGGCCTTGATGCGACGGAAGGATTTCTGCTCCACCGTCGGATAGCCGCGGTGACCATCCTCGTGCACCACCTTGAAGAAGCGGAAAAAATGGTCGTCGCGGCGGTGCATCGCCACGAAGGTGCCACGCCCCTGGTGGCGGATCAGCAGGTTCTCGGCGACCAGTTCGTCGATGGCCTTGCGCAGCGTGCCGATCGACACGCCAAAACGCTCCACCAGCTTCTTTTCGGACGGAATCGCCTCGCCGGGCTTGAATTCGCCATCGGCCAGCGCTTGCAGCACGCGCCGCTTGACGTCCTTGTAAAGGACGCCGCCGGGCGGAAGATCTCGCAGGTTGCTCATGGCTCGGTGTGTTTTTTGGAATACATTGAATGTAGCAGAGATTAAATCATACAACTCATACATATGACATAGTTGACATGCAGGAATTTCACTACTATTCTTTGCACATCCGGCCGCTGCTCTCCAGCCAGGCCGTAAATCCAGTCCCCAGGAGGAGCATATGATCCACGTAGTGCTGCATGATGCAAAAGACACCGTCGCCGTGGCGGTGGTTGAGGGAATCCAGGCCGGTACCGAACTGAACGCCTGGATCATGGACGAAGACAAGACCATCCAGGTCATCGCCAAGCAGCCGATCCCTATCGGCCACAAGGTTGCCCTGCGCGACATGGAAGTTGGCGAAACGGTGTTCAAGTACGGCATCGACATCGGCAAGGTGGTTGCTCCCATCAAGGCCGGCGATCACGCACACGTCCACAACATCAAGACCAAGCGCTGGTAATCCGCGCCTGACCGTCCCCTCCCCATCCATCCATTGAGAGAACATTCATGTCCGTGATCGACCAAAACACCACTTTCTGGGGCTACCGCCGCGACAACGGCCGCGTCGGCGTCCGTAACCATGTGATCATCCTGCCGCTGGACGACCTGTCCAACGCCGCAGCCGAAGCTGTTGCCGTGGCCATCAAGGGCACCATGGCTATCCCCCACCCGTACGGCCGCCTGCAGTTCGGTCCGGACCTGGACCTGCACTTCCGCACCCTGATCGGTGCCGGTAGCAACCCGAACGTCGCCGCCGTGGTGGTGATCGGTATTGAAGACGGCTGGACCAAGAAGGTTGTCGACGGTATCGCCAAGACTGGCAAGCCGGTTGTCGGCTTCGGCATCGAAGGTCACGGCGACCACGACACCATCATGCGCGCCTCGAAGGCCGCCAAGGAATTCGTGCATTACGCCACGGCCCTGCACCGTGTGGAATGCCCGATCAGCGACCTGTGGATCTCGACGAAGTGCGGCGAATCCGACACGACCTCGGGCTGCGGCGCCAACCCGACCGTGGGTAACGCATTCGACAAGCTGCACCCGCTCGGCACCACCCTGCTGTTCGGCGAAACCTCGGAACTGACCGGCGGCGAGCACATCGTGGCTGCACGTTGCGCCAACGACACCGTGCGCTCGGACTTCATGAAGATGTTCGACCGCTACCAGGGCATGATCGACCGCTGGAAGACCACCGACCTGTCCGAGTCGCAGCCGACCAAGGGCAACATCGCCGGCGGCCTGACCACCATCGAAGAAAAGGCACTGGGCAACATCCAGAAGATCGGCAAGAAGTGCACCGTGGACGGCGTGCTGGACAAGGCTGAAGAGCCGACCCACCCGGGCCTGTGGTTCATGGATTCGTCGTCTGCCGCTGCTGAAATGGTCACGCTGTGCGCCGCTGCCGGTTATGTCGTGCACTTCTTCCCGACGGGCCAGGGCAACGTCATCGGCAACCCGATCGTTCCGGTCATCAAGCTTTGCGCCAACCCGCGTACCGTGCGCCTGATGAGCGAGCACATGGACGTCGACTGCTCGGGCCTGCTGCAGCGCGAACTGACGCTGGACCAGACCGGCGACAAGCTGCTCGAAAACATGCTGCAAACCATCAACGGCCGCTGGACCGCTGCTGAAACGCTGGGTCACCGCGAATTCGTGCTCACGCGTATCCACGAGTCTGCATAATGAAGCAAGTCTGCATCAGCGAGTTCATGGATCCTGATGCCGTAGCGAAGCTGGAGCAGTGCGTCCAGCTCCGCTATGAGCCGACATGGGTCGACCAGCGCGATGTCCTGCTGAAGTCCTTGGCAAATGCCGACGCACTGATCGTGCGTAACCGCACCCAGGTCAACACCGAACTGCTTGACGCCGCTCCAGCGCTGAAAGTGGTCGGCCGCCTGGGTGTCGGCCTCGACAATATCGATGTCAAGGCTTGCGAAGCACGCGGCATTCGCGTCATTCCCGCCACTGGCGCCAACGCGCGCTCGGTGGCCGAGTATGTGGTGACGAGCGCGCTGATGCTGATGCGCGGCGCTTACCTCAGCCATGCAGAAATGGTGGCTGGCAAGTGGCCGCGCGCCCGTTTGTCCGAAGGCCATGAGGCTTTCGGACGAACGCTCGGCCTGATCGGATTCGGCGATATCGGCCGGCTCACGG
>DATLHT010000278.1:0-19640 GCA_035539795.1 Burkholderiaceae bacterium | reverse complement strand
GATGAACAGCGCGCCAGTAAATCTGTACGCGACGGGCATGTGGATTCCGTGGCCAATCAGCGCCAGAAGGAACTCGCCGAGGTCGGCAGCAAGCTCACGCCGCATCTGTGGACTGGCATCAACGAGGTGCGACTCGGTGCCGGTGTGGCCGTGGTCGGCAATCCGCGCCAAGTCGCCGATCAGCTCAAGGAATTCCTGGCAGCCGGGTGCAGTGGCTTTTGCCTGTCGGGCTACCCGCATGCCAATGAAGCAGAAATCTTCGGGCGGCTGGTGATGCCGTTATTGCAACGTTAGAGTGCGAGGCACGCATGCCGCGTGCCGGTCACGCGGCAATCAAGGGCTGCCGTGGTGCATCAATCGCAGGGAGCACAGGGAAAAGAGCATGGACACTTTCGACAGCAAAGATTTTCGCGCCGCGCTCGGGCAATTCATCACCGGCGTGACGGTCGTCACCACGATTGACCCGACGGGGCAGCCGGTGGGGCTCACGGCGAACAGTTTCAATGCCGTTTCGCTGACGCCGCCGATGGTGCTGTGGAGTCTCGACAAGAAATCGTCGAACCTGCAGAGCTTCATGGAGGGCGATCGTTTTGCGATCAATATCCTGAGCGATGGCCAGCGCGATATCGCTACCCGTTTTGCCACGCGCGGTATTGATCGCTTCGCCGACATCGAAGTCATGGAAGGGCGTGCCGGCTTGCCGCTGATCAAGCATTGCGCTGCACATTTCGAATGCCGCACCGCACATCGCTACGAAGGCGGCGATCACATTATCTTCGTTGGCGAAGTACTGACGTGCAAGCGCTACATCAACGAGCCGCTGGGCTTCCATGCAGGGCAGTTCGTTCAACTCGAACGCGTGACAGCCTGAAAGCCTGCCACCCGCCGGCTCAGAGCCGCAGTCCGGTTCCGCAAACTACATCATCTCAACGGTTCACTTCACGACAGGTGATTCAACCGCCGGCCGAGCTACTGCGCCGCGCGTCATCGCCAGGGTGGCGACCGCGATCAGGACTGGTGGGAACATCAGCCAGCATACGACTTCCCAGCCGTAGCGGGCCAGCAAGTCGCCCGAAGCGAACGAGCCGAGCGCCATGGTGCCGAACACGATGAAATCGTTCAACCCCTGCACCCGCGTACGCTCCGAAGCGTCATGGCAATCAAGTACCAGAGCCGAGGCGCCGGCGAAGCCGAAATTCCAGCCCACGCCGAGCAGGATAAGCGCGACCCAGAAGTTCATGAGCGCTACGTCCATCAATCCGGCAACTGCCGACGCGGCTATCAGCGCCAGTCCGACCACTACCACCGGCTTCGCGCCAAAGCGCGTGATCAGCTTGCCGGTGTAGAAACTGGGTGCATACATGGCAATCACGTGCCATTGCAGCCCGAGGTTGGACGCTTCCTGCGAATGGCCATGCAGTTTCATCGCGAGCGGAGCCGAAGTCATCAGGAAGTTCATCAGCGCATAGCTCACGACACCGCAGACTACCGCACCGATAAAGCGAGGCTGCCGTACGATGACACCAAGTGGTCGCCCTCCACCCGACACCGATCTGGCCTGAGCGCGGGGCAGCTGGATGCCGGTCAGCACAAACGCCGCGATCAATGCCACGGCGCCGGCGAAGACATACGTCAGCATGAAAATCGCTGGTGGGTACAGATGCATCGTATAGGTGACCAGCTGCGGTCCGATGACCCCGGCGACTACGCCGCCCGCCAGTACGGTCGAAAGCGCCTTGGCCCGATCGGCAGGCGCCACGCATTCGGCCGCGGCAAAGCGGAACGACAGCACTACGGCCGCGTATGCACCGCCGAACACCATCGCCAGGCAGAACAGCGCGAAGGAGTGCAGGTACAGTGCCATGCCCGCCAACAGACCCATGGTGATGCCGCATGCGGTCCCGACCTGGAAGGCCGTCTTGCGCCCGAAGCGTTCCGCAATGGCACTGACTGGCAGGGTGCCGGCTGCCATGCCGACCACGAAGATCGAGATCGGCAAGGTGGCTAGTGATTTGTTCGGTGCCAGCTCATGGCCGATGACCGCGCCGGTGGCGAACACCACCGTCGAGTTTGCGCCCGCGAGCGCCTGGGCGATGGCCAGGCGCCATACATTACTTTTGGAATGGCTCAGATCCGTCACGCCACTTCTCCTCTCTGCTGGACGGGTTATGGCTGGCGTGCTGTCCGCCGCTGCCAGATACGATAGAGGTGGTCCTCATCCGGGACCTGCTGCGGTTCGTGACGCAGTGAGAGACCGGGCTGCTGATCGAGCGGTCTGGCCAGTTCCGCGGCGATGGCCGCGGTCGACAGGCCGAAGGGTTCGGCCTGTGCATTCGAGTATGCAAAGGTGATGTCGTGGATGCCGGCCATGCGCATGGCTGCCAGACACATGGGGCACGGCTGACCGCTTGCATACACGGCGCAGCCGTCGAGCCGCGTGCTGCGCAACGCCTGCCCGGCGGCACGCAAGGCCAGCAACTCCGCATGTGCGGTCGGATCGTGCTCCGCCTGCATGCGGTTGACGCCACGCGCGATGATGCGGTCATCCTTGACGACCACGGCACCGAAAGGCCGCCCTCCGTCTTGAACGTTTGCCAGCGCCAGTGCGATGGCTTCATCGAGGAAGCGGTTGCGCGTCGTCATTGGAATATCTGCGTTCTGTCATCAGATCCGGCGAGGCATACTGTCGACTGCGGGGATGCCGGATGGAATAAATCTTGAATGGCGGGACATTGCCATGCCGCGCCGGACTGCAACATGCCGGCAACCATGGCGCAGGCATGCATGTCCATCCAGTATGCCACCAGATCGAACTTGCCGCTGAGGCCACTCCAGACATGCACATCACCATCTGCCAGCTCCAGGTCTTTGTCGCAGCCTGCCAGACACGCGGCTTCACGCGGGCAGGCGAGCGCATGCACATGATGAATCAGCAGTCAGCAAGATCGACGCGAACTGGAGGATGTACTGGAGTTCCAGCTATTTGAAGGTTCCGCACGCGCTTTGATTCCAGTCGATGGCGCGGCAGAACTGAATGCGCTGGCGCTCGAGATCCTGGCTTCCCTCGATGTGGCCGAGCGCAGCCTCGCGACTGTATAGCTGCCAGGCTCGGGCAGGCAGTGGCGCGGCAGCGCATCAATCTGCCTTCGTCGCAAGCAGCTATGCCCGCAGCGTGACGTGCTCTACTTGGTATTGCCGCAGTTTATGCGGATCCACTATCACACCCCAGCCGGCGCCCTCCGGTATTCGTAGCGTGCCGCCGGAGAGGTCGACCGGGTTGGTGCAGATGTCGTCACGCATCTTCAGGGGCCCCACGGCTTCGAGTCCGTCCATCACGGCATGTGTGCTTGCCGCCAGCGCCACTTCAGCGAGCGTGTTCACGCCCAGGCCGAAACCATGGCCGATCACGACAGGCATTCCGGCGGCTGTCGCAGTCTCGATCATGGCGCGCGTGCGCAGCAGGCCACCCTGTTTCATCACCTTGAGCTTGACGATGTCGGCGGCGCCCGCGCGGATGACGTCAATCAGGCTGGCATGGTCGGTGATGGATTCATCCGCCATGATTGCCATGGGCACCGCGCGGCGTACTTCCGCCAGCCCGGCCAGGTCGTCCGCAGCCACGGGTTGTTCGAGCAACTGCAGTCCCGCTGGCGCCAGCGCCCGGCCGAGCGCGATGCTATCGGCGACGGAATAGGCGGTGTTGGCGTCTGCGCGTAGCGCCATGGTTTCGCCAACGGCAGCACGCACCGCAAGTACGCGTGCGCAATCCGCGTCGATCCCGCTGCCGAGCTTGATCTTGGCTGAGCGAAAACCGCGTGCCTGCCATGCTTTCGCTTCGCGGGCGGCCTGGGAAGGATCGACCAACCCGATCCAGGCATTGAAATACACAGTCTGCCGCACCGCTCCGCCGAGCAGGGTGCAGACCGGAATACCCAATGCAGTGGCTAACGCGTCGAGGCAGGCCATCTCCAGCGCCGCCTTCGCTTCGTACGCATGCGGGCACTGTGCCTCCATGGCCGCCAGGATTGCATTGGGCTGCGCTGCATCCATGCCCAGAAGATGTGGCGCCAATGTCTCGCGCAATGCCCGCAGGGTATCGTCGACCGAGGCTGCCGAATAACCGGGCAGTGGATCCACATTGCCGTAACCATCGCCGCCGTCCGTGGCGACACGGACGACGATGCTGTGCTGGTCGACGCTGTGAGCGTACGCGTTGCGGAATCCGTCGCCGATCAGCGGTACCGCGACACGGAAGATCTCGATCGCACGGATGCGCTGCGCGGGATGAACGGCACGGCTCAGGCCGGCCTCCGGTGGCTCCACGAGCATCGCTCAATCCACCTTCGCGCCGGAGGCCGCGATGATGGCGGCATACTTGTTGATCTCCGCACGCCAGAAGGCAGAGAATGCCTCACGGCTATTGCCGACCGGGTCCGCCCCTGCTTCCGTAATGCGTGCGCGTACCTCGGGCATCTGCAATACCGATACGACATCGCGGTTGATCTTGTCGAGGATGGCCACCGGCGTACCTTTGGAGGCGAACAGGCCGTACCAGTTGAGTACTTCGAAATCCTGGATCCCGAGCGCTTCGTTCATCGTTGGCAAGTTGGGAAGCGCTGCCATACGTTTGGTCGAGGTCACCGCCAGGCCGTTCAGCTTCTTGTCGCGGATATACTGGACCACCAGCGGTGCGGACGAGAACGAGGTATCCACGTGTCCGGCGAGGACATCGGCGACGGCAGGCGAGCCGCCACGATACGGGATGTGCGCAAGCCCCATCTTCAGCTTCGTTTCCACCAGCGCACCGGCCATGTGCTGCACACCGCCGCTACCCGCCGAGGCATACGACACGCTTTTGCCCGCGCGTTTTACCGCGGCCAGCGCCTCGAAATCGGTCAGGCCGGTCTTGGGATGCGTGACCCAGATCAGCGGCGTCGTCGCGGTCAGCGTGATGGGCAGCAGGTCCCGCGCCGGATCGTAGGCCATGTTCTTGTACAGGTTCTGGTTGATCGCGACCTCGGCTGTCGAGGACAGCAGCAGTGTCAGGCCATCTGGCGGCGATTTGGCGACGAGATCCGCACCGATCATGCCGCTCGCGCCCCCCCGGTTCTCGACAATGACATTCTGTTTCCAGGCCGCACCGAGTTTCTCGGCCATCAGCCGCGCAATCAGGTCAGTCACGCCGCCGGCAGGAAATGGCACGATGATGCGCACCGGCTTGGATGGATAGGCCTGCGCCATGGCAGAAGGTGTGCCGCCTGCCCACAGGATTGCACCGAGTGCGGTGGCGCACAGCAGGGCGCGCCGCTGACGGGAAATTCGTTGCATGTCTTCCTCCGTGATTTTTTTGTATGTGTCGTTGACTGCAGCAGGATCAAATGTGCACGGGGATTTCGCCATCGCGCGCCTTGGCGGAGACCCAGCCACCGTCGACGGTGAGCGTCGTGCCATTGACGTACGAAGCATCGTCGGATGCCAGATAGACCGCAGCCAGCGCGATATCGCGTCCTTCACCCCAGCGTCCCACCAGGGTTTCCGCACCCCAGTCCACATCGGCGTCATTCTTCGCCTCTGCATTCAGCGGCGTGGCGATCGACCCGGGCGCGATCGCGTTGACCGTTACGCCGCGATGGCGCAGATCGATGGCGGCGCCTCGCGTGAGGCCCAGTGCACCCGCTTTGGCGGCGCAGTATGCGGCGCGATCCGGGCGGCCCACGAAGCTGGCAATGGAGGCGATATTGATGACGCGTCCCCAGCCCGCATCCACCATGGCGGGCGCGAAGGCGCGCGTGCAGTAGAAGTGGCCGGTCAGGTTGATGCTGAGCATCCGATGCCAGTCGTCATCCGTGTGTTCCAGCAGCGGTTTGACGATGCGCACGCCAGCGTTGTTCACAAGGATATCGGCATGTTGTCCGAAGGCGGTGCGCACTTCGCCAGCGAGCGCGGTCACGGCCGAAGAGTCGGTAATGTCCACCGCAAATGCACGGGCGTCACCTTGCTTCGACAGTTCTTTGGCGAGGCGCTCAGCCGCTTCCTGATTGCGGTCAGCGATGGCCACACGTGCGCCCTGCATGATGAATTCACGACAGATCGCTGCGCCGGACCCGCTTGCCCCACCGGTGACGACCGCGACCTTGCCTGCCAGTTTTCCATGTGTTGCTGTCATTTCGCATCTTCCTTGATGATTGGGATGCAGGAAGCGTAACAGCGTCAAATATTCTGTTTTTCTGTATTATTTTCTGATCAAGTTAAGCAAAACCTAAAATAAGATCGCGGATGCAGATGCGCACATGGAGGGCAGGGAGATGTCGATCAAGGAACTGAAGACGCTGATCGCGGTGGCGGATTTCGGCAGCATCTCGGCAGCGGCCGAGCGCGTGTTCCTCAGTGTGCCTGCGGCCGCCGCGCAGATCACCAAGCTGGAGGGCGAGTTCAGGACAGTATTGCTGAATCGCGCGCGCAAGCCTGCTCAGCTGACCGCGCAGGGGCATGCGCTGGTGACCCAGGCGCGCGCCGTGGTCGCGCAGTATGGGGAGTTGTACGAGGCCGTTTCGTCGTCAGAGGATCTGACCGGAACGCTGCAGATCGGCGCAATTCCCACGGCATTGACCGGCGTGCTGCCCAAGGCGCTGCTGGCCTTCCGACGCGCGCATCCGCGTGCGCAGATCCGCCTCGAGCATGGTCTGTCGCCATCGCTCGCGGATCGCTTGCGGCATCGCGAGCTGGACGCCGCCATCATCAGCGACCCTGGCGCTCCGCTCCCGGATATCGAATGGACACCGTTTGCCGAGGAGCCAATTGTGGTGATTGCGCCGTTGAATACCCCTGCGATGACTGATCGGGAATTGCTGGCCCGCTATCCCTACATTCGCTTCAACCGCAATTTCTGGGTGAATCGCCTGATCGAGGCCGATCTACAGAAGCGCAAGCTGCCGACACAGCTGGTGATGGAGCTCGATTCACTCGAAGCAATCGGGCAGATGGTGCGCTATGGCCTCGGCGTATCAATCATCCCGCTCAGCAGTAAGACCTTCCTCAAACTGCACCGCCTGCAGGCAGTGCCGTTCGGCAAGAACGGCATGATGCGCTCGATTGTTTTTGCCCAGCTGGCAGACAGCGGGAAGCAACGACTCAAAACCGCGTTTCGCGAATGCCTGATTCAGGCGGGTGGGCAGCATGCGGTGGACGTCTCGCCTACGCCAGCGCGGCCGCGCCGCTAGAGCGTGCTACGTAACACAGTCGCATCGCCACCGTGGAGCAGCCCGACCGTCTGGCTCTTGAGCCGGTACTGATCCGACCAGAACTCTAGCGGGAGTAGCGGTCGTGATGGTGGTAGAGGGGGGCGGCGATGGGTGCAGGCATGGGCGCCGTCGCGTTCGGAGCGTTCGGCATCGAGCCCCCGAGCGCTGGCGTCTCCTGGTCGCTGGACTCGCGGGGCTGCTTGCTTATGCCGTGCCGGTCGATGGCTTGCGATGGCTGACCACCACCAGCGCCTGTGCCTGTGTCTTACCGAGCGAGCGCGAGCGGTGCGGAATCGAGGCGTTGAAGTACAGCGAATCACCCGCGGCCATACGGACCGTCCGGTCTTCGAACACGACTTCCATCTCGCCGGCGACGACAAAGATCAGTTCTTCGCCCGCATGGCTCGACATCGGCCCGTCCTTGATGGCGAAGGGCGGCATCATGATGAACGGCATCATGGATTTGTCCGCGCGCTCGGTGGCGATGGCCTCGTAAGTGTATCCGTGGTGTTCGGCCGAGCGGCTGAAGGGCACCCGGTCGGCCGCCTTCACGTGCAGGATCTCGCTTTCCGGGCGGCGCGGCGCGATCAGCTGGTCGACGGTCACATTCAACGCTTCCGCCAGTTTCAGTACTGTCGCAATCGTCGGCGACGACAGGCCGCGCTCCAGCTTCGACAGATAACTCTTGGTCAACGATGCGCGCTGGGCCAGTTCTTCAAGCGTCAGGCCGTTCAGCTTGCGGTGTTCGGCAAGTCTGTCGGCAATGGGATTAGCACTGGGCGGATGGGCTTTGGTCATCGAAGAACACGGTGATTGCCGCCTCTCCCGGGGCGGAAGCGGGGCTCCGGATGAGCCCTGCGGCAGCCCCAATTCTAATGCTCCCGACAGCACATGACAATCTCGTTGCCTTTAGGACACAACAGTGTCATTATCGACACCGTTGTTTCTCCATTGACCTTTCGTGATTTACCGTCGTGCCCTCATCAACCTGTCCAGGAGCGTGCCCAATGCGTCGACCATTTCCCCAACTCGCAGCGGCCGTAACGCTGCTTTCCCTCGTGGGTGCCGGCCCTGCCGCGGCGGCCTATCCGGAACGTCCGATCACGCTGGTCGTGCCATTCGGCGCAGGCGGCATCACTGACCTGGTGGCGCGAGCCACCGGCAAGGCATTGTCGGAGCAGCTCAAGCAACCCGTGGTGATCGACAACCGTCCGGGCGCCGGCGGCAACATCGCCGCCGAGATCGTCAAGCGTGCCAAGCCCGATGGCTACACGCTGCTGTTCGCCACGGTCGGCGTATTGGCCGTAAATCCGCATACCGATGTCCAGGTGCGTTTCGATAGCGCCAAGGATTTCAGCTATGTCTCCACGGTCGCTTCCACGCCGCATGTCATCGCCGTGGGCGCCAACGTCCCGGCCAAGACACTGGGCGAACTCGTCAAGCTGGCGCAGCGCAAGCCAGAAGGCGTGAGCTTCTCGACAGCCGGCGTCGGCAGCTCGCCGTACCAAGGCATGCGCATCCTCCAGGACGCGGCCAAGGTCAGCTTCCTGCATATCCCTTTCAAGAGCGGTGCCGAGTCGGTCAGCAATGTCGTGTCGGGCCAGGTCGACCTGACCTTCGAAGGCTCGCCGCAGGTGATGCCGTTCGTAACCTCCGGTAAGCTGCGTGCATTGGCTGTGGCCAACCCGCAGCGCTTGCCGACAGCGCCTGATGTGCCGTCTACCGCCGAGCTTGGCTTTCCGGGTTTGATCTCCGGCTCCGTCTCCGGCGTGGTCGGTCCGGCTGGCATTGATGCGGCTATCGTCAAGCAGTTGAACGCCGCCGTGGCCAAGGCTGTTGCCGATCCCGAATTCAAGGCCACGCTCCAGGCGCAGGGCACGGAAATCATGGCCTCCACACCGGAAGGCTTCCGTAAGCTGATCGCCACGGAAGACAAGCGCTGGGCCGCGCTGCTGAAGCAGGGCGCCAAGTAATCCAGATACAAGGCAGCCAGTGCCTGCAACATGCCGGCTGCCTGCAGAACACTCAAGGAGCAGTTCCATGGCCGACACCATGCACCTCAAGAAAGATGAGATCGTTGCATCGTCGCTGCAGCAGATGCAATCGCAGCTCGCCGTCGAAAAAATGCCGCTGCGCGAAGCCGTCGCCGAAACGTGCCGCATCCTCTTCGCCTTCGGCCACGACTCGGGCCTTTCCGGCCAGATCACGGCACGCGCCGAGAAGCCTGGCACCTACTGGACCCAGCGCCTCGGCCTCGGCTTCGACGAAATCAACGCCGACAACCTGCTGCTGGTGAACGACGACCTGCAGGTGCTCGAAGGCACCGGCATGCCCAATCCGGCAAACCGTTTTCATTCGTGGCTGTACCGCGCCCGGCCTGACGTCAACTGCATCGTGCATTCGCACGCACCGCATGTCTCCGCACTGGCGATGCTGGAAGTGCCGCTGGTCGTCTCGCACATGGATGCGTGCGTGCTGTATGACCAGTGTGCATTCCTGCCGAAATGGCCAGGCATTCCGGTCGGTAACGAAGAGGGTGAGATCATTTCGACCGCCATCGGCGACAAGAAGGCCATCCTGCTGTCACACCACGGCCTGCTCGTAACCGGTTCCACGGTCGAGGAAGCCTGTGTGCTCGGTGTGATGTTCGAACGCGCCGCGCGCCTGCAACTGCTGGCCATGGCAGCCGGCGAGATCCAACCGATCGATCCGGAGCTGGGCCGTGAAGCGCAACGCTGGGTCAGCACGCCCAAGCGGATGGAAGTGACGTTCGCCTACTACTCGCGTCGTGCGAGCCGAGGGCATAATCTGCCGCCGCTGTAATTGTGGAAATGTGCCGCGCCCCGGACGGGGCGCCGGTGTGCCGGGCCAGAAAGATGGCTCGTAGAATCTGATGGTGCCGAGGCCGGCAGGAAGCTATGAATCGGCCAGGGTTTGCTAGACACTTTTTCGCCTCATAATACTCACCCAGGAGATGATTATGAGCACGGTCCGATTCACGGAAGAATTCAAACTCGAAGCGGTCAAGCAGGTGACCGAATACAAGCGACCGGTGGCCGATGTGGCCCAACGTTTGGGCGTGTCGACCCACAGCATGTATGCCTGGCTCAAGCGCTACGGCAAGCCTGCCGAACAACGTCAGCAAGAGTCGAACGAAGCGGCTGAATTGCGTCGTTTGCGCGCCGAGGTCAAACGTCTGACCGAGGAGCGAGATATCCTAAAAAAGGCCGCCGCGTACTTTGCCAAGCAGTCCGGCTGAAGTACGCGTTTATTCAGCAGCTCTCGACTCACTATGCCGTGCGCCGGCTCTGCCAGGTACTCGAGGTGCACGTTAGCGGGTACTACGCCTGGCTACGCAATCCCCATAGCCAGCGACACCATGAAGACCAACGGTTACTGGCACTAGTCAGACCCTCTTGGTTCGAGAGTGGACGGGTCTATGGATACCGCAAGGTTCACCATGATTTACGTGCCTTGGGCGAGACATGTAGTCGTCATCGCGTGGCGCGTTTGATGCGTGGCCAAGGCTGGCGTGCTCAGGTTGGGTACCAGCGCCGACCCGGCTTTTACGGTGGTGCCGCACACAACGTAGTAACCAATGTCCTTGACAGGCAGTTTGATGTGGCTGCGCCTAACATGGCGTGGGTAACTGATATCACCTATATCCGCACGTATGAAGGCTGGTTGTATTTGGCTGTCGTTGTGGACTTGTTTTCTCGCCAGGTGGTGGGTTGGTCGATGGACTCGCGCATGAGTAAAGACTTGGTTTTACAGGCCTTGCTAGCAGCAGTATGGCGACGCAAGCCCGCGCAAAATGTCATGGTTCATTCGGACCAGGGCAGCCAATTTACAAGCTACGAATGGGCGGCATTTCTTGCCGCCCATAACTTACAACCGAGCATGAGCAGGCGAGGTAACTGTCACGACAATGCCGTTGCTGAAAGCTTTTTCCAATTGCTTAAACGCGAACGCATTAAACGCAAAATCTACAGTACCCGAGAACTGGCACGTCAGGACATCTTCGATTACATCTAAATGTTCTACAACCCGATTCGACGCCACGGCCATGCCGCAAACCTTTCGCCGGTAAACTACGAACGGCAGTACTTTTCTGAGGCAACGAACTGTCTATAAAAGTCTGGCCGATTCACTCTTCGTAGGCCGCAGTGTGATCCGATCATACGGAGAGAGCCTCGCGCAAGCCTTCTTTCACTCCGACAATTGGGCGATACCCTAGGTCGTCTGTAATGCGAGTAATGTCAACTCGACCGGCACTTTTCCCTTTTCCTCTCCAATGTATCCGGCCTGCTTGAGGAGCTAACTCACGCACGACTTCGTATAGCTCTTGCAGCTTGAGAAAGTTCGCTCCCGGGCCGGCAACGTTGTAGATAGTATGAGTGGGCGAGGGGTGCGAGAGAGCTAGCCATGTTGCGGCTGCAGCATCTGAAACATGCGTAAGATGGATCGACTCTTCTCCTGATGCGCCAAAAATATCTATATCGTTGCCTAAAGCTGACTTGAGAATTTGCTTTCGCACGAACGACATCCCTGGCGATTGCTCTCGCTCGTCATTTTTCTCTCTTCCAAATACGCCGGAATATCGCAACGCCAGGAAAGTTATCCCGAACTCAGCCTGGAAGCGCTCTCCCAAGGATTCACCGAGCAACTTGGTCACACCGTATATGCCCGTTGCGTTATAGAGCCATCCTGTTTCCCTCATGATCTGCGATGTCTGCCCGTAGACAGCGATACTGCTACCGAATACGACTCGCTGTACACCTGCTTCTTTGGCTGCGTTCAGAACATTGAGCGTCCCCTCGACATTTATACGAACGGCGAGGTCGGGATCATGTTCGCAAGCTGTCTGCAGCAAAGCGGCAAGGTGCAATATGGCATCCGGCGCTGCCTCTGCGATTACTTTCTTCGTATTGCCAGAGTTTTGGATATCACATTCGACCCATTGGACGTCTGATGCCAGATTAAGCGGTCGGCGGCGCGAGACGACCACTGCTTCTGCGCCCCGCTGACGAAGGTAGGAAATAGTGGCACGGCCGATCAGGCCCGTGCCTCCGATGATCATGACACGCATATGTGCTCGCTAGGGATACTTATTCGGGCTTCACATGGTCACGCAGGGCGTGATACATGTCGAACTGGCCAGAGACGAAACGATATGTCTCCTCCGGGCTCAATATCGTAGGCGTTGCTCCCCGTCCCTTGACCTGCTCGCTCCATTGTGGGTCTTTATTGACACGCTGAAGATATTCCGCCCACTTTGCCACTATTGCTTTCGGTAGATTCGGCGGCCCAAAGAGCGCGCTCCAGCCATTGACCATTTCGAGATCTTTCATCCCAACTTCACTGGCAGTAGGAACGTCCGGCAGTTGAGCAATGCGTGCTGAAGAAATCAACGCGCGGACTTTCCCTCCCTTGATACTGCCGATATAGGGCGACAAGCCGTTACACGCGAACGTGAGCTGTCCCCCCAGAACTGCACTCAAAGTGTCTGGTCCACTCTTGTAGGGCACCATCACGGACGCATCAGCTGGCAGTCCCATGTTCAAGAAAATCATCTTAGCGATCACTGCGCTAGCGTCGACAACGCCTGACGTCCCATATGAGATTTTTTTGGGGTTGGCACGTATCGCAGCCGTTAGATCCTGGAATGTCTTGAGCGGGGAATTGCTCGGCACGATGCAGACATATGGATCCGTTTCAAGTAAACCGATAAATGTAAAGTTGTTCCACTTATATGGTGTGGCGGGATCAAGTGCCGGGGCGACCGCACTCGGTCCTACTCTGGCTACAAGGAGAGTCTTGCCATCAGTTGGAGCCGTGGCCACCGATTGTGTACCGGTGACGCCACCTGCTCCTGATCGATTGAGTACTACTAGCGGAGGTACATCCTTATGTTGCTGTAGAGAATGTGCAAGAGATCGTGCTGCCACGTCCCCATTTCCGCCGGGGCCATAAGGAACTACAAGCGTAATCGGTGCGTCAGACTGAGCGTGAACTGTGGAAATCAAGAATGTGGTGAGACAGACGGCGCCGATATGTCCAGAACGTTTGATCAAATACTTCATTTGTCATCCTCCTCCCTGGCGACAGGGACTTGTGGGAATAGACCGCTTTCTCAGGAACAAAATGTTTCCGAGGCGATGATGTGTTGTATCTATTCATTTCCTGACTGCGATACATCCGTGCGACTTGATTGCTTTAGATACTGCTGATGCAGACGTACTTCACCTCGAGATACTCATCCAGTCCATAAGCGCCTCCTTCGCGGCCGATTCCGGATTGTTTGACTCCACCGAACGGCACCGCAACCGTGGTGATCATGCCGGTGTTCACTCCCACCATGCCAGTCTCTAGCGCTTCAGCCACTCGATAGACGCGCCCAATATCTCGGCTATAGAAATACGCTGCGAGTCCGTACTCGCTGTTGTTGGCAAGTGCCACAACATCTTCTTCAGTCTCGAAGCCAATAAGTGGGCAAACTGGTCCGAACGTTTCTTCGGAGAACAGCAACATACTGGGCTTGGCGTCAGCCAGGACGGTAGGTTCGTAGTACGTTCCACCCAGAGCGTGGCGCTTGCCGCCGGTGAGCACGCGCGCGCCCTGTCTGACGGCATCTTCTACGTGGCGTTCTACCTTGGAGAGTGCGCGTTCATCAATGAGTGGACCAATGTCTGTTCCATCTGTGGTGCCGGCACCTACTTGAAAGCTGGCTACACGATCGGCAAGCTTCCGGGCAAATTCTTTATAGACATCGTGCTGTACAAAAACCCGATTTGCACATACACATGTCTGTCCAGCATTACGGAACTTTGAAATGATCAATCCTTCCACCGCGGCATCAAGATCAGCATCGTTGAATACGATGAAAGGTGCATTTCCTCCCAATTCGAAAGACATCTTCTTGATCGTTGGGGCAGCTTGCGCCATGAGTAGTCGACCAACGCCTGTGGACCCGGTGAAAGATAGTTTCGCCACATACTCATTGGTGCAAATTTCTTCTCCGATCGCACGGGCATTGCCGGTTACCACGTTGAAGACGCCGGCAGGAACCCCGGCTCGCCGAGCCAGTTCTGCTAGGGCAAACGCGGAATGCGGAGTGCTTTCTGCAGGCTTGAGGACAACGGTGCAACCTGCCGCTAAGGCTGGGGCGACCTTTCGCGTTACCATCGAACACGGGAAATTCCAAGGCGTAATTGCGGCACAAACACCGACCGGCTGCTTGATAGTAAATAAACGTGAGTCTGACCATGGACTGGGTATGGTTTCGCCGAAAGCTCGCACCGCTTCTTCCGCAAACCATCCTACGTAGTCAGCAGCAATCTGTACCTCGCCGCGGGCTTCGTTGAGCGGCTTTCCCTGCTCGGTAGTTAGAATGAGAGCGAGGTCGTCCTTGTTCGCTACGATAAGGCGTTGCCATTCCCGCAAAATCGAAGCTCTCACTGTCGCAGTTGTGGCTCGCCAGGCTGGAAGCGCTCTATGAGCGGCATTCACGGCAGCATTAGTTTCGTCCGCTCCCATCGATGGGATTTCACAGATTGTGTGACCGGTAGCCGGGTCGCGGGTGATCATCGTGGCAGAAGATAGCGCCATAACCCATTCACCGTCGATAAAACAGTGAGAACGCATCAAACGGGGGTCATGTAATTGCTTGTGTAAAGAATCAATAATTTGAGTCATGCCTGCTCAATCCGCTCAAGTGAGGTGGGTAGGGACGGCATCCTACCGACGCAGTAGCGTCAGATTGATAACCGCCTTGATTGTCTAGGGGTCTATCTGTTAATCAAATGTCGCGCTGATGCGATCAAGCGAACTTGTCATATTTGATTAACTTTGCTGGTAGCTTCATTTGCATCAGCAGCATACGGAGCGCTGCATTTACTGCAGGTGTGGGCCCCGCGACAAACGCAGTTGTCTCCACTAATGGAGCGGAAAGACTGCGCGCCGCGACCTCATGGACTAGTCCTTGCTCGAACTTGAGCGAAGGGTATGCCATACGCAACGTATCGGTAGGCGCTTCCTCAGATAACGCGATCACTACATGCAGTCGTGGGTGCTCCGCTGCCAATGCGGCCCACTCGGGCAAAAAAAAGACGTCGGCTGCTGACCGTACTCCAAAGAACACGTCCGCCGTGTGATGTTCGAGGTGACCACATGACCCAGCTCGGCCCACGATCGAGAGCATGCCGGCAATCCCGCTTCCACCGGCAATGCAGACAATATTTCCGGCTTGTTTGGGGTCGAATACAGCTTTCCCTACTGGACCGAAGCAGGTGACTGACTGCTCTGCGGCTGATGTACCAAAGAGCCGCTCCGAAACGTCGCCCCCTGGTTTTCGCTTGATGACGAAATCCAATGTTCGAGACGGTGTATCGGTATTCACCATCGAATAACAACGCATTCCGTCAATGCCATCGAAGGAGAGCGCGACGAACTGACCTGCCAGAAAATCAACTGGTTGATCAAATGCAATCGAGAACGCAAGAACATCGGCATTCAATCGTTGTACGTTACAGAGCATGCCGCGGCGATATGCGGGTAGTGGGTCCTCGGTTCTTGAAAATGCCGTCTTGATCTCGAATTCGCAATTGCCGAGAGGAATCGATTGGCAAAGCAGACATTCTCCCGGTTTCAGCAAGCTGCAAGCTGGTGCATCCGGCCAAAGATTCTTGATATTTCCGCTTGCCAGACGCGCCTTGCAGGAACCACAGGTCCCGCTCAAGCACTCGTGTGGCAGCTCGATGCCACACACGAGCGCTTGATGGAGTATCGGGGTGGTCTCATCGCACTCTAATTGACATTCTTCAGTAGCGTTCCGGATTGAAACTTTCATGGCGTTTCCTCCGCATCTGTTTCGTGTCCATAGCGGAGTTCCGATTCGAACTGAATCTCCAGAACACCGTTGACCTTGCGTGAGGGGTAGACCAGTAAAGGTCGTTCCGCGATGCCGCCGTGTACGCTACCGTCTTTGGCTGACCACTGCCAAAGATGCTGTGCGCAGGTCAAGATTTCCCCATCAAAGAAGCCATCGCAGAGATCCATTGTCATATGCGGACATACGGGTGGAACTACGAGCGGCTCATCGTCTGTCTGCTTTAAGACAAGGAAGCGTGTTCCGTCAATTTCTACTATCTGCATTTCACCGGCCCCGATTTGATCGGCGTTACAGATTGACTTCCATTCCATGGCGGACCTCGAACTAGAAAGGCTTGTGGGATCCAACATCCAATTGACGTGTGTCCAGATTCACCACGCGTTCAAGGAGTAAAGGCGTATCGTTTTCGATGCGAATCCGATCGACATATGTTCCGATCGCATACAAGGCGCTCTGCCCGCTTTCTAGATAAGACATCGTGCCGTCCATCTGTGTTCGGTAGATTGCCAGGCTTGATCGAACAGCCACCTCCCGTGCCGCCTCGTTATAGGCGACATGTTGCACGACCGCCTGTCGAGTGAGTTTGGAATGATCGGAGTTGTGCCGGTGAAGTAGATCGAACGATGATTTCATCGTGTTGAAATCACGATCTGCCCAGCATTGCTCACGCCGTATTTCCGGGCTGTAGGTGAGGATGCGATAACGGAATGTCTCAGCCTCGCAGAGGTCCAGGAACTCTTTCCATATCTCATTATTCAACGTATCGCAGCTACGATAGACCAGCCATTGGCTTTGTTGCATGACCTCATACGGTACGATGTGCATAGTGTCCTTCCTCTTTTGACTTATTTATTAATTGAGTGTTGCGAGACTACTGGGTCACTGGCTCGGCGACCCATCCTGCGACCCCATTCCTCGTAGTAGGACCGGACACAAACCTCGTCATGCACCTTGTTATCCTCTTCTCTTGCCATCAGGTTCCACGTAGCACCTGATCCCTGTCGGATCGCTTGCGTCTGGGTCTGGGCGCAGAGCAAGTCTTCATGCAGATTCCACCCAAATGGCCCCCACACCGAGTTGTAGTCACGTACTCGCTGAGCTCGTTCTTCCGGCGTGTCGCGTTTTAATCCCAGCCCGCGAATTTCCACGAGCGTCTCTCTGTCACTCAGCGGAATCATGACGTTGATGCGCAAACACGAGGTGCGAATGTTGTAGGCACTGGCGGGAAAAATCGTGGTATGGCGCCACCCATTTTTGGGGAGCCCCGGAAATGTCAACAGCCGCTCGGCTGTTCCCTGATGGGATGTATAGTCAACAGTGGTGAAGCCGGTGACGGAGTGACCATTTGGAAGCTCTGTGTACTTCTGCTCGAAGTATCCCGGCTTTACCATGCTGGTCTGTCGGTTGTGAAAGTGTAGGAAGTCGTGATAGAACTCGCGGCTGGTATCAAAAAACAACTTGTAGTTGCATCGAACAATACTTTTTTGATAGTGAAACAGTTCCAGCGGTTCGCTCTCAAGTTGCTCCTTCATCCCGTCAAGTGAGCCTGCGAGAAAATCATCGAGAGGTTCTGCGTCTTCGTTCAGCGTCACCCACACCATGCCCCCATAGCCGACTTCTGTACGGATTTGCATCAGCCCTAGTTGGTCTTTGCAGAGGCGATCTTGATATCCAGCTTTTTCTCGGGGAACTTCGACGCATTTGCCCTGGGCATCAAATTGCCAGCCGTGATACATACACGTCATGTGATTGGGGTTACCAGACGGTTCCGCTTTCTTTAGGGACCCCGCCGTCGCACGCACAACGATGTTGTTTCGATGAGGGCAGATATTCAGGAAAGTTCTGATCTTGTTATCAGCGCCACGAACGACAACGATCGGCTTGTTGCCCGCGAGACCGGTTGTCCGGAAGTCGAGTGGCTCCGGAAGTTCATTCTCGTGGCAAACGGGCAGCCAGACCTTACTCCAGATCTTTTCCACTTCCTCATCATGAAGAGATGGGGTTGTATAGATGCTGGTGTTGACAAGCTGTGAATCATCCAGGGGAGGTTTCTGTAGCCATTGCTCCTGGGTGCGCCCGGTAAAAGCAACTTCTTTCCATTCACTAGTCATTGATGTCTCCGTGGGGTATTTTTGACAGGCGCTTAGGTTGATGTGTTGAGTACAAGCGCTCCCAACTTTGAAGAAAGGAGGCGTCCCGCATGTTCGCGTGCCTTGCACACGTGGTCGCGGACAGCCTCTTCAATCAGCTCAGGGTCGCCAATTTCAAAGGCACGCAAGATGCGGAAGTTTTCTTCGTATACTTCTTGCTGGCGGGGGCCATGGAGCTTGATGAGCATGGCGCCGACCAGTCGGACGCGATCGATGATCGGTGCCATCACGAGGTCGTACGCTACGTTCTCAGCGGCCCGAACAATTGCCGCATGGAAGGCCCGGTTTACCAGGACGAATTCTGCGTATTGGGCGGGCTCCAACAATGTCTTCGCCTGAGACAGAATGGCGGCCAGCTCCTCCAAGGTCTCGGCAGACATGCGCTCATGCGCTTCCAGTGCTGCTTCCACCTCTAGAGCTTCGCGTACGCGATAGAAAGACAAGATTTCCCCGAGAGAAATTGCTCGTACAGAAAATCCCCCGCCCGCGTCGCGTGTCACAAGCCCGTCCTGTTCCAAGCGCCCAAGTGCCTCTCGAATAGGCGTGCGGCTGAGATCGAGAGAAGCGGCCAGCTCGCCTAAATGCAGACGCTGAAGGGGGGGCAAGCGTAGGGAGAGGATCTCTTCCTTGATAAAGGCGTACGCCCTTGCCTGGGCGTTCGTGTCTCGGACAAGTTGCATGCTTACTCCTAAATTCACAGTAAATTTATTTAAATTCACTATAAATTTACATGTCCCGTAAGTCAAGGAACTGCGGGTTTATCCTAGTGCGTAGGATATTGCTCTTGATGGGCCAGGCGCTTTAACGAGGTCTGCGGTAGGGATCTATGCGCCCTGTTCTTTGGGCGCGTCATTTCTGGGTCTAGTTGTTGGCTAGAGAAGCATCTGAGAGAAGTGCTGCGCAACTAAGGCCAACGACCGTCGGATCAGAAGGTGCGATACACACCGGCGTCCCGGTCTGGGAAAGCAGCGCGTTGTAGGTAATAATGATTGGCATGTGCGCGTATCTTCAACGGAAGGCCAGAAGGTATGTCCGAGCCGGCACAGGCTCGAGTTGCTCGAGTTCTTCTGTACCCTCCAAATCATCCTTGGCCGCCAGGTAGGACATTGACGATTCGGACCGTTTGAGACAACAAAAAGCCCGCAGAGTGTATCTATTGCGGGCTTAGAGACGATGTGAGATGTTCTGAGGCTGCTTGATGGTGCCCGAGTGGTGAAATTGGTAGACGCAGGGGACTCAAAATCCCCCGCCGCAAGGCGTGCCGGTTCGATTCCGGCCTCGGGCACCATCAAGCAGCCTCAGAACATCTCACATCGTCTCTAAGCCCGCAATAGATACACTCTGCGGGCTTTTTGTTGT
>DATLHT010000277.1:0-14505 GCA_035539795.1 Burkholderiaceae bacterium | reverse complement strand
GCGCTGGTCGCCGCCCTTCCACAGGCCGGTGCCGAGTGCGCGCGCGCCACCACCGAACACCACTTCGTTGAAGCGATCCATGTAGTACTTGTTGTCGAGCAGCGTGTAGATGCCATGGAATTTCTTCTGGATGGCAGCGGGAATGTCCGGGCGCTTCATGTAGAAGAACCAGGCCAGTACCACGCCCGACAGCGCGAGGGCGAACACCGGAGTCATGAAGCCGTGCAGGCCCAGGGCCACCCAGCCATGGAAATGCTCCTTGAGGGTCGCCATCGCGCCATGGCTATCGGCCACGAAGATGACATCCTTGAAGGCCACGCCACTCTTGAAGAACTCGCCGAACAGCATTGGCTCGACTGCCCAGGCGCCAATAAAGATCGACGGAATCGCCAGCAATACCAGCGGCAGCGTCACGACCCACGGCGACTCATGCGGCTTCTCGCCTGGTGCCAGGCCATGGTGGTGATCGTCGCCTGCGTCTTCCTCGGTCTCGTGATGCGTGTCTTCCGGATGTGCGTGCGGCTTGCCAAAGCGCTCCTCGCCGTGGAACACGAGGAAGTACAGGCGGAACGAGTAGAACGCGGTAACGAACACGCCGGCCATCACGGCAAAGTAGGCAAAGCCCGCGCCGGGAATGGTCGAGTGCTTGACGGCTTCGATGATCAGGTCCTTCGAATAGAAGCCCGCGAAGAACGGTGTACCGATCAGCGCCAGCGAACCGATCAGCGAGGTGATCCAGGTGACCGGCATGTACTTGCGCAGGCCGCCCATGTTGCGCATGTCCTGGTCATGGTGCATGCCGATGATCACGGAACCCGCGGCAAGGAATAGCAGCGCCTTGAAGAAGGCGTGCGTCATCAGGTGGAACACGCCGATCTGGTAGGCCGAGGCGCCAAGCGCCACGGTCATGTAGCCGAGCTGCGACAGCGTGGAATACGCTACCACGCGCTTGATGTCGTTCTGTACGATGCCCAGGAAACCCATGAACAGTGCCGTGATCGAACCGATGACGATGATGAACGACAGCGCCATGTCCGACAGTTCGAACAGCGGCGACATGCGTCCGACCATGAAGATACCGGCGGTCACCATCGTGGCCGCGTGAATCAGTGCGGAGATCGGCGTCGGGCCTTCCATCGAATCCGGCAGCCAGACGTGCAGCGGGAACTGTGCGGACTTCCCCATCGCGCCGATGAACAGGCAGATGCACGCCACCGTCAGCATCATCCAGTCGGTACCCGGGAAGATCACGGTCGCCAGTTGCTCGCGCGCCGCGAACACATCGGTGTAGTTCAGGCTACCGCTGTAGGCCAGCAGCAGGCCGATGCCGAGGATGAAGCCGAAGTCGCCGACACGGTTCACGAGGAACGCCTTCATGTTGGCGAAGATGGCGGTCGGGCGGGTGTACCAGAAACCGATCAGCAGGTACGACACGAGGCCCACGGCTTCCCAGCCGAAGAACAGTTGCAGGAAGTTGTTGCTCATGACCAGCATGAGCATCGAGAAGGTGAACAGCGAGATATAGGCAAAGAAGCGGTTGTAGCCCGGATCGTCCTGCATGTAGCCGATGGTGTAGATGTGCACCATCAGCGAGACGAAGGTCACCACACACATCATCATGGCCGTGAGCGAATCGACCAGGAAACCGATCTCCATCTTCAGCGAGCCGACCGTCATCCACTCGTAGATGGTAGCGTTGAAGCTGGCGCCATTGAGCACGTCGACCAGCGTCATGGCCGAGAGCACGAAGGAGATCGCCACGCCGAGGATGGTGGCGCTGTGCGAGATGGTGCGTCCGGCACGACCTTCGCTCAGCGACAGGCCGAGGAACTTGGTGCAGAACAGGCCCGCGATGATCGCGCCGATGAGCGGCGCCAGCGGGATCGCCAGCAGCAGGGTGGGGTTGAGCGTGTTGGACATAGGACGCTTATTGACTCACGGTTGGCGCGGATTGCGATGTTCGGAACATGACCCGGTCAGCCTTTCAGACTGTCGAGATCGTCAACGTTGATGGTGTCCAGGTTACGGAACAGCACCACCAGAATCGCCAGACCGATCGCGGATTCAGCCGCCGCCACGGTCAGGATGAAGAAGACGAAGATCTGTCCGGCCAGATCGCCCAGATAGTGCGAAAAGGCGACGAAGTTCATGTTCACGGCCAGCAGCATCAGCTCGATCGCCATCAGCAGCACGATGACGTTCTTGCGGTTCAGGAAAATGCCGACGATGCTGATGGCAAACAGGATTGCGCCGAGAACCAGGAAATGGGCAAGCGACAACATGACGGACCTCAGTTCTTCGAGTCGGCCGCGGCATCGCCGGAACCGTTGGATTCGGATGGCATCGAAACGATGCGGATACGGTCCTTGGCCCGCACGCGCAACTGCTCGGACACGTTCTGGGCCTTGGCATCCTTGCGCTTGCGCAGGGTCAGCGCCACGGCGGCGACGATGGCCACCAGCAGGATGATGCCGGCCACTTCAAAGGCATAGATGTAGTCGGTGTAGAGCACCTTGCCGAGTTCGGCGGTATTGGAATAGTTCGCGCCCTTGTCGACGGCGTGGACCGGCGAGGTGCGGCCGATGAAGCTGCGCACCAACACGATGGCCATTTCCAGGATGATGATCGCGCCGACCACCGAGGCCATCGGCACATACGTCCAGAAATCGCGTCGCAGGTGAGCGATGTCGATATCGATCATCATCACCACGAACAGGAACAGCACCATCACCGCGCCGACGTAGACGAGCACCAGCAGGATGGCGAGGAACTCGGCCTGCAGCAGCATCCAGATGGCGGCGGCCGTGAAGAACGACAGCACCAGGTACAGCGCCGAGTGCACCGGGTTCCGGGCGGTGATGACCTTCAGCGCGGCCAGGACCAGCACCGTCGCGAAGGCATAGAAAATGATTGTGATCGGTTCCATGTTTCTCTTTAGTTCCTACCCGCCCCGCCGCTGCGAGGCGTCATGGCTAAGACGCAGGAGTTCCCCGGTACGCAGCCAGCCGCCAGGGCCGCGGGCTGCGCTCGACATCAGCGATACTTGGCATCCGCCGCGCGGCGCTCGGCGATTTCCGGTTCGTACCGGTCACCGACTGCCAGCAGCATGTTCTTGGTGAAGTACAGGTCGCCCCGCTTCTCACCGTGGTATTCCAGAATGTGCGTTTCGACGATGGCGTCGACCGGGCAGGCTTCTTCGCAGAATCCGCAGAAGATGCACTTGGTCAGGTCGATGTCATAGCGCGTGGTCCGGCGCGTACCGTCGTCGCGCTGGTCCGATTCGATGGTGATCGCCAGCGCCGGGCAGACGGCTTCGCACAGCTTGCAGGCAATGCAGCGCTCTTCGCCGTTCGGATAACGGCGCAGCGCATGCAGGCCACGGAAGCGCGGCGACTGCGGCGTCTTTTCCTCGGGGAACAGCACTGTCACCTTGCGGGCGAACAGATACCGGCCGGTCAGCGCCATGCCCTTGAAGAGTTCCCTCAGGAGCAGGCTGTTAAAGAATTCCTTGATGGCAAGTAGCATGTCTTTACACCCAGATGTTCCACGGTGACTTGATCCAGATGGCGATGATCACCACCCAGGCCACGGTCAGCGGAATAAAGATCTTCCAGCCCAGACGCATGATCTGGTCATAGCGGTAGCGCGGGAACGATGCGCGGATCCAGATGAAGACCGACAGCAGGAAGAAGACCTTGATCAGCAGCCAGAAGAATCCCGGAATGGCGTTCGTGACGACGCTGTCGAACGGCGCGGACCAGCCGCCCAGGAAGAAGGTCGCCGTGAGCGTCGAGATCACGATCATGTTGATGTACTCGGCCAGGAAGAACATGGCGAAGGCCATGCCCGAGTACTCGATCATGTGACCGGCCACGATTTCCGACTCGCCTTCCACCACGTCGAACGGGTGGCGGTTGGTCTCGGCCACGCCCGCGATGAAGTACACGCCCAGCATCGGCAGCAGCGGCAGCCAATTCCACGACAGGAAGGTCAGGCCCATGTCGGCAAAGTAGCCACGCTGCTGTGACTCGACGATGGCGCTCATGTTCAGGCTGCCCGATACCATCAGCACCGTCACCAGGGCAAAGCCCATGGCGATTTCATACGACACCATCTGCGCCGCGGCACGCATCGCGCCAATGAAGGCATACTTCGAGTTGGAGGCCCAGCCAGCCAGGATCACACCGTACACGCCGATCGAGCTGATGGCGATGACGTACAGCATGCCCGCATTCACATCGGCCAGCACTGCTTCGGCCTGGAACGGGATCACTGCCCAGATCGCCAGCGCCGGCATCAGCACCATCAGCGGCGCAACGATGTACATGCCGCGGCTGACCTGGTTCGGCACCATCACTTCCTTGAGCAGCAGCTTCAGCACGTCGGCAATCGGCTGCAGCAGGCCAAACGGGCCGACGCGGTTCGGGCCGAGACGCACGTGCATCCAGCCGATCAGCTTGCGCTCCCAGAGAATCAGGTAGGCCACCGAGAGCAGCAGCGGCAACACGATGCAGACGATCTTGACGAGCATCCACAGGAACGGCCACGCCGCGCCGAAAATGCCCTGACCTTGTGTGCTAATCCATTCAAGCATGTCTGTTCCTTACACCGCCTGCGGCTGGGTTGCGCCAGCGCCTGTAACTTCCACGGCCTGCACTTCGATGGCGCCATGCAGGCTGCCCAGCCGGGCAGCCGCTTCGGTGGCAGCCGGAATCCGCACCACGCCTTCCGGCAGGTTGGCATCGACCTGGGCCGGCATGGTCACGGCATGCACGCCTTGCTGGATGCGCACGGCGCCGCCCCTGGCCAGGCCAAGTTGAGTAAACAGTGCCGGCGGCAACGAGGCAAATGCGGCCTGGCGGCCCAGCGTCGTCAGCTGCAGCGCATCGGCGCGGCGCACGAGGGCGTCGGCATGGTAGATCGGCACGTCGGAATAGCGCTCGATCCCGCCTTGCGCACCATTGGCCATGGTGCGAGCGTTGTCGATCGTCGCGCCATTGTCCAGGCGGCTGGCGATATCGTCACCGAGGATGGCGTCGCGCACGGCTTCCGAGGTGTCGTAATCGAAGCCCGGCAGCTCGAACATATTGCCCAGCACGCGCAGGACCTTCCAGCCCGGACGGCTGTCGCCGAGGGCACGAACCACGCCATTGAAGCTCTGTGCCGTGCCTTCGCTGTTGACAAAGGTGCCGGAGGTCTCGGTGAACGGACCAATCGGCAGCATGACATCGGCATACTGCATTGCAGCTTCGGAGCGGAACGCCGACATGACCACCACGGTGCTTGCCTGCGACAGCGCTGCGAGCGCTGCCTGCGGGTCGATGCTGTCGAACTCGGGTTCGGTATTCAGCAACACATACGCTTTGCGCGGCTGCGCGAGCAGCGCGGCCGCCGGCAAGCCGGTCGTCTGCGGGAAGGCACGGGCCAGATAGCCGCCAACGGCGTTCGCGCCGTCGCCGAACACGCCGAGACGTGCGCCGGTCGCATCGGCGATCCATTGGGCTTGTGCCAGCAAGGCGCCGAACTGCGGATGTGCAGTCGCGCCATTGCCTAGGAACACGGCCTTGCGCTCACCCGACAGCAGGCTCTTGGCAACAGCTTTCAGGCTGTCGTTCGCAGCGGCCTGTGCGGCGAATCCCGGCACAGCCACACCCTGTGCTTCGGCAACCGCACGCGCGATGCCGGCTAGCTCCATCGCCCATGCGGACGGTGCAGCAGTAATGTAGGAGACGTTCGGCATCAGCAGGTCATCGCGCAGGGCATTCAGCACCGTAATCTGCGCACCCTTCTTGGCCGCGCCGCGCAGGCGCGCGGCGAGCAGCGGCTGTTCCTTGCGCAGCAGGCCGCCGACCACCAGCACGCGCTGCAAGTCGGAAACTTCGGCGATCTTCATGCCGAGCCACGGTGCGCCCTTGAACTCGACCGAGGCATCGCTCTGACGCAGGCGGAAGTCGATGTTGTCGCTGCCGATACCGCGCACCAGTTCCTGCAGCAGGAACAGTTCTTCCAGTGTGCTGCTGGCGCCGGCGAGCGCGGCAATCTGCTCCGCGCCATGCTCGCGGCGGATTGCGGCGAGGCCATTGACCACGTATTCGAGCGCAGTCTGCCAGTCGGTTTCCTGCCATTGGCCGCCTTGCTTGATCATCGGGCGGGTCAGGCGATCGGCGCTGTTCAGCGCTTCATACGAGAAGCGGTCGCGGTCAGAAATCCAGCATTCGTTGATCGCTTCGTTCTCGAGCGGCAGGACGCGCAGCACGCGTTGATTCTTGCTCTGCACCACGATGTTCGAGCCGAGGCTGTCGTGCGGCGCTACCGAGCGGCGGCGCGCCAGCTCCCAGGTACGGGCGGCGTAGCGGAACGGCTTGCTGGTCAGCGCGCCAACCGGGCACAGATCGATCATGTTGCCCGAGAGTTCCGAGTCAACCGTCTGGCCAACGAAGGTGGTGATTTCCGAATGCTCGCCACGGTTCAGCATGCCGAGCTCCATCACGCCGGCCACTTCCTGGCCGAAGCGGACGCAGCGCGTGCAGTGGATGCAGCGGCTCATTTCTTCCATGGAGATCAGCGGGCCGACATTCTTGTGCAGCACCACGCGCTTCTCTTCCTTGTAGCGCGATTCCGACGCACCATAGCCCACGGCCAGATCCTGCAGCTGGCACTCACCGCCCTGGTCGCAGATCGGGCAATCGAGCGGGTGGTTGATCAGCAGGAACTCCATGACGGACTTCTGCGCCTTGACCGCCTTCTCGGACTGCGTGAATACCTTCATGCCGGCCGTGACCGGCGTGGCGCAGGCCGGCAGCGGCTTGGGCGCCTTTTCCACCTCGACCAGACACATGCGGCAGTTGGCCGCGATCGACAGTTTCTTGTGATAGCAGAAATGCGGGATATAAGTGCCCGTCTGGCGCGCGGCTTCGATTACCGTCGTGCCTTCGGCCACTTCTACCGGCTTGCCATCGATGTGAAGTTCAACCATGTTCGCCACTCAGGAGTAAGTAGGCACCATGCACTGCTTGTGCTCGACGTGATACTCGAACTCGTTCCAGTAGTGCTTGAGCATGCCGCGCACCGGCATCGCAGCGGCATCGCCGAGCGCGCAGATGGTGCGACCCATAATGTTTTCGGCCACGTTGTTCAGGAGATCGAGATCTTCCTGGCGGCCCTGTCCGTGTTCGATGCGGTCGACCATGCGGTACAGCCAGCCGGTGCCCTCGCGGCACGGCGTGCATTGGCCGCACGATTCCTCGAAATAGAAGTACGACAGACGCAGCAGCGACTTCACCATGCAACGCGTTTCGTCCATGACGATGACCGCGCCAGAACCGAGCATCGAGCCAGCCTTGGCGATGCCGTCGTAGTCCATGTCGGTCTGCATCATCAGGTCGCCGGGCACCACAGGGGCCGACGAACCACCGGGAATCACGGCCTTGATCTTCTTGCCGCCGCGCATGCCGCCTGCGAGGTCCAGCAGGGCTGCGAACGGCGTGCCGAGCGGGACTTCGTAGTTGCCCGGACGCTCGACGTCGCCGGAGATGGAGAAAATCTTGGTGCCACCGTTATTCGGTTTGCCCATCTGCAGGTAGTTCTCCGGGCCCACGGCCAGGATAAACGGTACTGCGGCAAAGGTCTCGGTGTTATTGATGGTGGTCGGCTTGCCGTACAGGCCAAAGCTCGCCGGGAACGGCGGCTTGAAGCGCGGCTGGCCTTTCTTGCCTTCGATCGACTCGAGCAGCGCGGTTTCCTCGCCGCAGATGTACGCGCCAAAACCATGGTGCGCATGCAGCTGGAAGGAAAAACCGGAGCCGAGGATGTTGTCGCCGAGATAGCCGGCGGCACGCGCCTCTTCCAGTGCCGCTTCGAAGATCTTGTATTCGTTCCAGATCTCGCCGTGGATGTAGTTGTAGCCCACGGTGATGCCCATCGCATATGCGCCGATGGCCATGCCTTCGATGAGCGCGTGCGGGTTGTAGCGCAGGATATCGCGATCCTTGAACGTCCCCGGCTCGCCTTCGTCGGAGTTGCAGACGAGGTATTTCTGGCCCGGGAACTGGCGTGGCATGAAGCTCCACTTCAGGCCGGTCGGGAAGCCCGCACCGCCACGGCCACGCAGGCCGGAGGTCTTGATGTCGGCGATCACCTGCTCGGGCGTGATCTTCTCTTCGAGGATACGGCGCAGCTGGGCGTAGCCGCCGCGCTTCACGTAGTCTTCCAGATGCCAGTTGTCGCCGGTCAGCCCGGAGAGGATCAACGGCTTGATGTGGTTGTTATGCAGACAGGTCATTTACTTGCCCTCGCCTTGCTGTGCCGCCTTGGCGCGCAGGTCGGCCACAAGCGCGTCAAGCTTGTCGTTGCTCATCCAGCTGCACATATTGGCGTTGTTGACCAGCATGACCGGCGCATCGCCGCAGGCACCCATGCACTCGCCTTCCTTGAGCGTGAAGGTGCCGCACGGCGTCGTTTCATTGAAATCGATGCCAAGCGTCTTCTTCAGGTGATCGGCCGCCCGCTCGCCGCCGGACAACGCACACGGCAGGTTGGTGCAGACCGTCAGCTTGAAGCGGCCAACCGGCTTGGTGTCGTACATGTTGTAGAAGGTCGCGACCTCCTGCACCCACACCGGCGGCATGTCGAGGTAGCTGGCGATGAACTGCATCGCTTCCGGCGACACCCAGCCGAGTTCCGCCTGCGCGACCTGCAGCGCCGACATCACGGCGGACTGCTTCTGGTCGGCGGGGTACTTGGCCACCGCGCGGTCGATTTCCTTGAGGGCTTCAGCTGATAGCATGGTCGTTACACTGGTTAGCGATCGATCTCGCCAAAAACGATGTCTTGGGTACCGATGATGGTGACGGCGTCGGCGATCATGTGGCCACGCGCCATCTCGTCGAGCGCGGCGAGGTGGACAAAGCCGGGTGCACGGATCTTGAGACGGTAAGGCTTGTTGGCACCATCCGAAATCGCGTAGATACCGAACTCGCCCTTCGGATGCTCAACCGCTGCGTAGGCTTCGCCTTCCGGCACGTGGATGCCTTCGGTCGCCAGCTTGAAGTGGTGGATCAGCTCTTCCATGTTGGTCTTCATGTCGACGCGCGACGGCGGCGAAACCTTGTGATTGTCGCTGATGACCGGACCCTGGTTCTTACGCAGCCAGTCAATGCACTGGCGGATGATACGGTTGGACTGCCGCATTTCCTCCACGCGTACCAGATAGCGATCGTAGCTATCACCGTTGACGCCCACGGGAATGTCGAAATCGAGCTTGTCGTACACCTCGTACGGCTGCTTGCGCCGCAAGTCCCATTCGATGCCGGAACCACGCAGCATGGCACCCGTGAAGCCCATCTGCAGGGCCCGCTCGGGGCTGACCACGCCGATGCCTACCAGACGCTGTTTCCAGATCCGGTTGTCGGTCAGGAGGGTCTCGTACTCATCGACATACTTCGGGAAACGGTCGGTGAACGCCTCGATGAAATCGAGCAGCGAACCCTGGCGCGTTTCGTTCATCTCCTTCATGGCGCGCTCGTTGCGTACCTTGGAAGGCTTGAACTGCGGCATCGTGTCCGGCAGGTCGCGATAGACGCCGCCCGGACGGTAGTAGGCCGCGTGCATGCGCGCGCCCGAGACCGCTTCGTACATGTCGAACAGGTCTTCGCGCTCGCGGAAGGCGTAGAGGAACACCGCCATCGCACCGACGTCGAGCCCGTGGCAACCGATCCACAGCAGGTGGTTCATCAAACGCGTAATTTCGTCGAACATCACGCGGATGTACTGCGCCCGGATCGGTACGTCGATGCCAAGCAGCTTCTCGATAGCCATGACGTAGGCGTGCTCGTTGCTCATCATCGACACGTAGTCGAGACGATCCATATACGGCACGCTCTGGATCCAGGTCTTGTGCTCAGCGAGTTTTTCGGTAGCACGGTGCAACAGGCCGATGTGCGGGTCGGCACGCTGAATGACTTCGCCATCCAGCTCGAGCACGAGGCGCAGCACGCCGTGCGCGGCCGGGTGTTGCGGGCCAAAATTAAGCGTGTAATTCTTGATATCTGCCATGGTGCTTCCTAGTGCTTGACGCCGCCGTACTGCTCTTCGCGGATCACGCGCGGCGTGATCTCGCGCGGCTCGATCGTCACGGGCTGGTAGATGACGCGCTTCTGCTCGGGGTCGTAGCGCATTTCGACATAGCCCGACAGGGGGAAGTCCTTGCGGAACGGATGGCCGATGAAGCCATAGTCGGTCAGGATGCGACGCAGGTCCGGATGGCCTTCGAACACCAGGCCGTACAGGTCAAACGCCTCGCGCTCAAACCAGTTAACGGAGTTCCACACGTTGATGACCGATGGCAGCACAGGGAAGTCGTCATCCGGCGCAAACACACGCACCCGCAGGCGCCAATTGTTGCCGACCGATAGCAGATGCAGCACAGCGGCAAAGCGCAGGCCAGTCCACGCGCCGTCGCCGTAGTCGCGGTAATCGACGCCGCACAGGTCGATCAACTGCTCGAAGCGCAGCGACGGATCATCCCGCAACTTGGTAGCCACGGCCAGGTAATCAGCGGCCTTCACCACCAGCGTGAGTTCGCCCACGCCTTCGGTCAGCGACTGGATTTGCGCGCCCAGGGCCTTCTGCAGCGCGGCTTTCAGCGTTTCGATGCGGCTCGACATATCAACCCTTGCGCGCGATGGTGTTGGTGCGGCGGATCTTGGCCTGCAGCTGGATGATGCCGTAGATCAGCGCTTCCGCTGTCGGCGGGCAGCCGGGCACATAGATGTCGACCGGCACGATACGGTCACAGCCGCGCACCACAGAATAGGAATAGTGGTAATAGCCGCCACCATTGGCGCACGAACCCATCGAGATGACCCAGCGCGGTTCGGCCATCTGGTCGTATACCTTGCGCAGAGCGGGCGCCATCTTGTTGCACAGTGTGCCGGCCACGATCATCACGTCGGACTGGCGCGGCGACGGGCGAAACACCACGCCGAAACGGTCGAGATCGTAACGCGCCGCACCAGCGTGCATCATCTCTACTGCACAGCATGCCAAGCCGAACGTCATCGGCCAGAGCGACCCGGTACGGGTCCAGTTGATCAGTTTGTCGGCCGAAGTGGTGACAAACCCTTCTTGCAGAACGCCTTCGATTGCCATGTCACGTCACTCCCAATCCAGAGCGCCTTTTTTCCAGATGTAGACAAAGCCCACAATGAACTCGAGCAGAAAAATTCCCATCGCGAAAAATCCGGGCCAGCCGATGTCCTGCAACGCCACTCCCCACGGGAAAAGGAACGCGGTTTCGAGGTCGAACAGGATGAACAGGATGGCGATCAGGTAGTACCGCACGTCGAAACGCATGCGGGCGTCTTCGAATGCTTCGAATCCGCATTCGTACGGCGAAAGCTTCTGAGGATCGGGATTGTTCGGACCGAGAAGCCGGCCGATGGACATCAGGGCGAGGCCAAGGAGAACGCCGACTGCGATGAACAGCAGTACAGGGAAATAGGCTTCGAGATTCACGGGGGACGCCTGCCTTATTTGATAGCAGCGGGTAGCTGCGGAAGAACCAACCTTCCTGTCACAAGCGGCGCTGCGCTGCTCACTCAAGAAACGCACTCCGCATGCATCATGCGGCGCCGCCTTTTGCGGGACTTGCGGACACCTGATGGTGTCCGTGAAAAATGTTTTGGTGCCGACGGCGAGACTCGAACTCGCACAGCTTGCGCCACTACCCCCTCAAGATAGCGTGTCTACCAATTTCACCACGTCGGCAGGGAAGCTTGAGACCGGACAGCATTGCCATCCAGCCAAGCCGGAGAGACTCTCCGGGCATACCCGGATGGACTATCAGGCTTTTTGTTCCAAGCCCTGCATTCTAACTTGAATGCAGGCTTTGTTCAATGCAGGTGCAGCAAAATTGTTGCCGCAAGTGCATGTAAATCGGGCTGGCTTCGCGGCGCTTACTTCGGTACCGCCGGGGCGGCCGGAGCCGATGCCCCCGCATCCGCTGCAGGCGCGCCGGATGCGGCTGCCGGGGCCGCCGCCGGCTGGGAAGTCGTCATCGAACCCATGACGCCCGCGCCCGCTGCGGGGCGGTGCGAGCCCAGCATCGTCAGACCCAGCGTCGAGAGGAAAAACACCGTGGCCAGCGCCGCGGTGGTACGCGACAGGAAGTTGGCCGAACCGGCTGCACCGAACAGGCTGCCGGAGTTGCCGGAGCCAAAGGCCGCGCCCATGTCCGCACCCTTGCCCTGCTGCAGTAGCACCAAACCGATCACACCCAGTGCCGAACCGATCTGCAGCACGAGGAGAAGAGTCTTGAAAATACCCATTGATGACGATCCCGATAACTTGAACGTAAATGCTGTGTGGAATCAGGCGCGACCAGCCGCGCCGATTGCCAGGAAATCTTCTGCCTTGAGCGACGCGCCACCGATCAGGCCACCGTCGATGTCGGACATGCCGAACAGTTCGCCTGCGCTTTCCGGCTTGACGCTGCCGCCGTACAGAATCTGCATGCGCGCTGCCACGCCGGCATCGCGCGACGCGACAAGTCCGCGCAGGTAAGCGTGCACATCCTGCGCCTGGGCGCTGCTGGCGGTCTTGCCAGTCCCGATCGCCCAGACGGGCTCGTAAGCAACGACGATGCGCCCGAGTTGCTCGACCGACAAGGCATCGAGCAAGGCCTGCAACTGGCGGCCCACCACCTGTTCGGTCTGGCCAGCCTCGCGCTGAGCGAGCGTTTCACCGACGCATACGATGGGCGTGATGCCATGCTCGAGCGCACGCAGCGCCTTCGTAGCAATCACGGAATCCTGCTCGGCATGGTAGGTGCGGCGTTCCGAGTGGCCAACGATCACGAACTGGCAGCCAAATTCGGCCAGCATGGAAGCGGCCACTTCGCCGGTAAACGCGCCGCGCGCCTCGGCGGACACATCCTGCGCCCCCCATTGCACCGGGCTACCGGCCAGCAGCGACTGGCACTGCGCCAGATACGGAAACGGCGCACACACCGCCAGCTGAACAGGCTGCAACCCCTCTGCACCGGCTGCAACGGCCTTCAGCAATCCGCCATTGGCCTCGAGGCTGCCATGCATTTTCCAGTTTCCGACTACCAGCTTCTGTCTCACGCGCGTCCCTTCCATCGCCTGCAGGTTCAAAATCAACCTGCGATTGTACCCTTTGGAGAACGCGAGCGCCATCAACCGGCGGCGTACCCACTCTGCGCTTTGATTCGGAGAAACCGCCAAGGTAGCGGTCATTCCGGATCAAATGATAATGAATCTTGTTATTATTTTGTAGGGGCCTCGCGAGGCCGCCAGGAGATTACCAGGTCAGCATGATCTTGCCGATATGCTCGCTGGACTCCATCAGCGCATGTGCCTCGGCGGCCTGCGCGGCCGGCAAGGTGCGGTAGATCACCGGTTTGATGGTGCCTGCCTCGAGCAGCGGCCACACATGCTGCTTGAGGTTGGCGGCAATCGCTGCCTTGAAGGCGATTGAACGTGGACGCAGCGTCGAACCCGTGACCGTGATACGGCGACGCAGAATGTCACTGAGTGGAATTTCCGCCTTGGCACCCCCCAGCAGGGCAATGATCACGATGCGACCATCGTCGGCCACGCCACTGATTTCGCGGGCGAGATAGGCGCCGCCTACCATGTCTAGGATCACGTCTACCCCGCGCCCGCCGGTCAGCGACCGCGTGACTTCGACAAAATCCTCGGTGCGGTAGTTGATGCCGCGTTCCGCACCGAGCGCCTCGCAGGCCCGGCACTTTTCGTCGTTGCCGGCCGTGGCAAACACACGGTAGCCAAGCGCACGGGCAATCTGGATGGCCGTGGTGCCGATGCCGCTCGACCCGCCTTGGACGAGGAGGGTCTCCTGTTTACCCAGCGGTCCCTGGCCGAGACCACCCCGGTCGAAGACGTTACTCCAGACCGTAAAGAAGGTTTCCGGCAAGGCTGCCGCCTCGACATCGGACAGGCCCTTCGGTACCGGCAGACACTGGCCGATAGGGGCGACGCACAGTTCGGCGTAGCCACCCCCCTGTACCAGCGCGCAGACGCGGTCGCCGACCTTGAGGCCCCAGACGTTGTCGGCATGTGCGAGATCGCCGCCGACGATTTCACCAGCGACTTCCAGCCCCGGCAGATCGGATGCGCCCGGGGGCACCGGATAGTTACCGGTACGCTGGAACACATCGGGCCGGTTGACGCCTGCCGCCGCCACGCGGATCAGCACTTCGCCGCTGCCAGCCACGGGATCGGGCCGCTCGGTCAGTTTCAATACTTCGGGGCCGCCATAGGTGGTGATTTCGATTGCTTTCATCTGATTGTCCTGTCACTGCCTGTACTGTCATGTGAATCGGCAGTGTAAACAAAAATCGCCGGACGCGATTCTGACGCCACGCCGAATAACGGTCCACTGCCGGATGGCGGGCATAAAAAAACGGCTGGACGCTGCCAGCCGTTTTCATTGCAGGCGGATGCCGGAGCATCCGTCCCATCT
>DATLHT010000276.1:0-12354 GCA_035539795.1 Burkholderiaceae bacterium | reverse complement strand
GCTGCAGCCAGCTCTGTCTCGCGCAGTCGCGCGCCCGGCAGAAAACTTCCCTCGGTGATCGACTGGCCCAGTTGCTCGGCTATCTGCAACGGCAGCGTCTGGAACAGGTGGGGTTCGAATTTGGCTTGCATGACGATCGCTGATGACATCTGGAATGTCGGCATTGTCGCAGGTTTTCACTCGCCTGCGCCGCGAATCGTATGCGCGACCGGCTAGCGATGAAGGGGAGCCGGGCCGTGAGGCTGTCTCTCCCCTGCCCTTTTGCGCGAAGGCATGAAAAAGGGGCGGCTCGCGCCGCCCCTGCCGCGGAGGGTGGAAATGCGGCGGTCAAACAGAAAGCTTGAGCACGCGCTTGGCGTTCTTGTACATCACCTTGTCGATGGCATTCGACGAAAAGCCCAACTTGCCATAATCCTCCACCGATTGCCCCATCGGCCGGAACGGATAGGAACTGCCGAACAGGATCTGCTCGCCCATGGTGCCGTTGGCGGCCTCCACGTACAGTCCGCCGCCCGGCCCGAAGATGTACATGTCCGGCACGATATGCACATTCTCGTAGCGCAGCGCCACGCCGAGGATCTCGTTCACGTACGGATAGAAGCCGTGGTAGCAGACGATGGTCAGGGTTGGGAACGAACGCGCGATGTTCGCCACGGCCGACGGATGCACCAGGTCATGATTCGCCGCAGTCGGGCCGGACATGATGGTGACCGGCACACCCAGCTTGTCGCAGGCGTCATACACCGGATAGAACTGGCGGTCGTCCGCGGCCACGGGCGGGCTGCCGAATGCCGGTTCGACATTGATGCCTTTCAGCTTCAGCTTCTCCACTGCCCGCTCCACTTCATTCACGGCGGCGCGGATACCCATCGCATACGGATCGACCGAACCGATACCGATCAGCTCCTTGAACGGATCGGTCATGCTCTTGATCTCGTCATTCGTATGCTTGATCCCAGGCGTATCGCGGCCGACCACCACCGAGGCGGTGATGCCGGTACCCTTGATTTCCTTGACGAACTCCTCTGCACTCGACGAGCGCGTGAAATGCTCCTTGTCCTTCGAGCCAACGCGTCCGTTCAGCCATTTGACGACTTCGAACGACGGCGTACCCGGGGTCTTGCCGTAGAAGTCATGCAAGAAAGCCGGCCGGCTGCGCATGTCGATGATTTTTTGTGCCATGTTGCGATTCTCCTGAACGTATGATCAGAGTGAAACAAACAGCTGGATAGCGGACAGTTATGGCGTCGTCGTAGCGTTCTTGCGCTTGGAGTACGCCTCGACGAAATCAGCCGCCGCCTTGCTGCCACCGGAGAACGACTTCATCGCCTCCTCATGGAGCAGCGACAGGGCTTGCATCTTGACGTCGTTCGCACGATCGCTGGTGAAGAAGCTAGAGAGCGATCGCGGTCGCGGTATATCCACGTCGATGACCGCACGCACCTGCATCGGAGTGTTCGTCATGATCAGCAGCCGGTCTGCCAGGTACACTGCCTCATCAATGTCCGTGGTCACGAAGAAGTTCGTACGATGTGACTCCTCGAAGAGCTTTGCGTAGTACTCCCACATCAGTTCCTTCGACATCGCGTCGAGGCCCCGGAACGGTTCGTCCAGCACCATCACCTCGGGGTTGTTGATCATGGCGCGAGCGAGTTCAGCGCGGCGCTGCATGCCACCCGACAACTGCGTCGGATACTTGTCGCGGAACGCGGTCAGCCCGACCTTGTCGAGCAGGAAATTCGCCATGTCGCGTGCCTTCTGGTTGTCCTCCCCACGGGCACGTGGTCCGTACATGATGTTGTCGTAGGTCGTCATCCACGGGAATAGCGCGGACTCCTGGAACACCACAAGGCGGTCGCGTCCCGGATGTGTCACCGGCTTGCCGTTGAGCAGGATCTTGCCGCCGGTTGGCGCCTCGAATCCTGCGATGAGCCTGATCAAGCTGCTCTTACCGCAGCCCGATGGACCGATCATCACGGTGAGCTTGCTGCGCTCGATCAGAAACGAACAATCCTTGATCACGTCCTTGGCAAACGGGCCCTTGCCATAGGTCTTGCAGACGTGCTCGAGCTTGATCTCGCCAGCGGTGATCGCCATCTTCTTGCCAGTGGTCTCCACTGGCCGTTCTTCCAGTACTGCGGCCATTTCCGCCTCCTATCGCGTCCGCAACCACGGAGTAAAGAAACCGCCCATGCCACGCAGCAGTTCACTACATGCATAGCCGGCGATACCGATGCTGATCATGCCGACCACAATCTGGTCATAAGATCCGCCCACGTATGAGTTCCAGATGAAGAAACCCAGGCCGCCGCCGGAGCCACCACCCCCGCCTCCGCCGCCACCTGAAATCATCTCCGCAGCTACCACCACGTTCCAGGTGATGCCCATCCCGACCGACGATCCGACCACGATAGATGGCACGGTCGCCGGCAACACCACCCGCCGGAAGATGTCCCACTTGGAGGACCCCATGGCCTGTGCCGACTGGAAGAACCGGATATCGATCGACTTCGCACCGCCCAGCACGTTAATCACGATGGTGAAGAACGCACCCAGGAAAGTCACAAACGCAATCGACAGCTCCTGGGTTGGCCAGAAGATGATGGCCGCGGGCACCCAGGCCAGCGGCGGAATCGGCCGCAGGATCTCGAAGGTCGGAAAAGTAATGCCGTAGAACGCCCGGCTCACCGCCATCAGCAGGCCCAACGGAATCCCGATGACCATCGCCGCAATGAATCCGGACATCACGCGCATGGTGCTGAGATACCAGCTCGTCCAGTACCCGGCATCACCCAGCAGCGCGCCCCAAGCCACCATCACAGAGGATGGCGGCGGGACGTTGCCGATCCATGGCAACCGCGTACCGAGCCACGCCTCCGAGCGCGAACCGAGTTCCCATAGAACCAGGAACACGATGATCGAGATCACCGCACGCCTGGTACCACGGCCATACAACGCCGCCTTCCAACGTTTTGCACTCATAGAGCCTCCTTAGCCTTCTTTTTCACCGGCAGCGAAAGATTTGCGCGCTTCCTCGTGCACAGCGTCCGATGTCTCTTCCAGGATTTCGCGGAAACGCGGACTGGTCAGGACGCTATAGTCCCGAGGATGTGGAATATCCACCTCGAGAATCTTCTTCGGGCGGCAGGGTCGTGACGTCATGATTACCAGGCGGTGACCAAGGAAGATCGCCTCTTCCAGATCATGCGTGATGAAGAAGATCGTCACCTTGTTCTTGTAGTAGATGTCGAGCAACGCCTCGTGCATCACCGAACGTGTGAGCGAATCGAGCGCCCGATACGGCTCATCGAACAGCAAGACCTTGGGCTCGTTCATCAGGGCGCGTACGATCTCGACGCGGCGACGCAGCCCGGACGAGACTTCACCCGGATAGTTGTGTTCGGTGCCACTCAGGCCGGCATCGGCCATCATGCTGCGCGCCTTCTCGTAGATCTCTTTCTTGCCCATCTTGCCCTGCATGAGCGGACCGAAGGCGACGTTCTCCAGATTAGTCTTCCACGGGAACAACGCGCCGTTCTGGAACACCACGATGCGGTCGGCGCCAGGATCTGCTTTGGGCTTTTCCGGGCTGCACAGGACCTCGCCATCCATGCGGATGGTCCCCGAGGTAATGCTGTGGAAACCAGCAATGGCATTCAGCAAGGTGGTCTTGCCGCAGCCCGAAGGCCCCACGATCATGCAGATTTCCCCCGCCGGGATATCCAGCGTGCAATGGTCCACTGCCATCACCGCCGCGCCATCCGGGTCGTAGATCTTGACGACGTCATCGATCTGGATCGCACCACCTCGCGCCGCGTTACTCGGCACGATCAGGCGATCATCTAGTGTTTCAAGCACGGCACTCATCAACGACCTCCAATCGATTCTTCACGCACACGCCACTGCATCAGGTAATCACCCAGCACACGGACCATCGCGCTGGTAACGTAACCGACGACACCCAGAGTCACCATGCCGATGATGATGGTCGGGTAGCGCACCATCGTGTACGACGTATTGATGACATATCCCAGACCGTACTGACCTGAGACCATTTCGCCCGCGACGAGCGAGAACCACGCTACGCCGACCGAGATCTGCAGTCCGGTGAACACGAACGGCAGCGAACCCGGCACGATCACCTCCTTGAATACCTGCCAGCGGCTGGCTCCCAGACAGGCGGCGGCACGCGTATAGGATTCATCGATCGACTCCACGCCAAGCATGGTGTTGAGCGCAGTGGCAAAGAACGATGCCAGGAAGGTCAGGAAGATCACTGGTGTTTCCGACCCCGAGAACATCAGGATGGCCAGCGGAACCCATGCCAGGATCGGGATGGGACGCAACAGTTCGAAGATCGGGAACACGTACTCACGGAACGTTCGCGACCAGCCTAGAAACAGGCCGAGCGGCACGCCCAGTGCTGTCGCCAGAAGGAACGCAATTGCCACGCGCCGGATACTCACCCAGATATGCTGGTAGTACTCGGGGGTGTAGATTGACATGCCATAGATCGGATCGCGGCTCAGATACTCGGAGACCACGGTGGTCAATCCCGGCATATCCTGGAAACGCGGCAGCTTCCAGACTTCCACGGTGAGATACCAGAAACCGAGGAACAGCGTGAAGCCGATCATCATGAGATAAGGCTTAGGGCTCTTCAGCCATTCGCTGACGCGGTACATCATCAGGCCGAAGCCTGTCAGGACGGCGGTCTCTTTCTCGCCCTGGATGATTTCCTGGTTGGCTATCCGATACACGTGCTCGGCCTCCTTGGGCAGGCTGAAGTCCTGGCGAATCATCGCGGCAAAGCCGCCCATGACAGCGTTACCGATGGCCGGGAACTTGCGGAACAGGTTGATCATGCTTTCGCCGTCGATCACGACGACTTCGGTTCTTTCGAGACAGGTTGTGGTGGCCAGATGGCGCCGGCTTCCCTCCAGCACCGATGCCCAGCCAAATACATCGCCACTGCGCATGGTGCGGTCAGGGTTGTGCGACTGAGATGCATCGCCCAACGAATGGCGCACGCTGCCGGAGGCAACGATATAGATGTTGCGGGCAGGATCGCCGATCTTGTAGACCACATCGCCAGCATTGAAGGTGACCCGGCGCGAGAGTCCGGTGATCTTGGAGATGAAATCGTCTGGCGCCATCCTGAAGGGCGCAGCACTTTTCAGCAAAACGTCGAGTTGTTCCATAGGTCCCTCTGCGACTTCGATGCCGTCGAACGCGGCTGTTGGGATCCGTCGTGATGCACCCTGCCACCCGTGCCGACATGATCCGGCTCGGGTGACGGAGTGCGCCTCGTGATGCGGCTGTTACTTGCCTTTGAATTCGGATTCGGCCAGCGCGGTGACCTTGCCAATCGGACTCTGCAGGCCACGCTCGGTCAGGACCGCTTTTGCGAGATCCGGCATCACTGCATCAGGTCGCAGGGATTCCACATTGATGCTCTTGATGGAGTACAGGAACTTCGATGCCTTGTTGATCAGGTTCATGGCATCGTCATTGATGACGTACGGCATATGGAGACGCGTTGGCGCGCCGCCCACAGCAGCAGGATTCTGGCCATAAAGGGACGACCACATCATCTTCTCGGTCAGGCCCGTGGTCTGCTTCGATGCCATACGTGCCACCTCGACGGCATTCTTGGGATCCGCGAGAAACAGCTGGGCGTCCAGCTCGGCGTTCAGCCAGGCCTTGACGATGTCGGGACGCTGCTTGATCAGGTCCGCACGCATCGTCAGAAAACCGCCATCGGACTCCTTGATGACTTCACCCGATACAATGCGCTTCGCCAGGCCCTCCTGCACCAGGCGCGACGCCATCGGTTCCCAGACCACTGCCGCATCGATTTTCTTGGCGCGGAAACCGCTGGTGATGACTTCGAGGTTCTGATTCAGATACGCGGCTGGCTGGACCTTTTCAGCCTTGAAGATCTCCTGGGCGAAGCGATCGGAACAACTGCCCTTGGGTACAGCCACCTGTTTGCCATCCAGCCACTTGATGGCTTCCTTCTGCGACGCGAATTGCGGCGCATCCGGACGGGCGAGGAAAATATTGCACTGATCCGTACCCATACCAAGTGTCGCCACGATACGAATGTCAGCGACATCCTGCTTGGTCGTGGCAACAATGCCCGGCATATCACCGACGTAGCCAATGTGCTGTTTGCCCGCCAGCATGGCATTGACGATGATGGCACCTTGCAGCCCGATGGCGAAATCGACGGTCGAGCCTTTCGGCAGATATTTCTCGTAGAACTTCTTGTCGCGCATCACCACACCCGACCAAGACTGGGTGTAGTAAGGCTGATAACCGATCACCAGCTTGACCGGCTCACCGACCTTGCCGTAGTTGATGTCGGCTGCGACTGCGGGAGTGGTACTGGCGAATGCCAGTCCGAGCGTAAGCAAAACACGGGGAATCCAACGACTGCTGCGGTACGTCATGATCAATTCCTCCTATGGGGTAGAGCACCTGCCCTGCTACAGGAAGCGCTCGGGTTGCTTCTGTCTCTCGATATGAATCTCTTTTTTCTAATGGTGAAACCAGCACGCTGAGGTGCTGTGCTGCAAGTGCGCCCTGCGGCGCATGAACGACGACGCGTGCAGCCTAGCCGTCGTTTGAACTCATTGCCTCGGAACGAACAAGAAAGATGTCGCCATCCTGCACATCGATGTCATAGCGCTCGAGCGGCGCCTCGGCCAACCCGATCGCATCTCCGGTGGTGATGTCCCACTGCCAGAGATGCTGGTGGCAGGTCAGCGTAGAACCATCGAAATAACCTTCGTCGAGGCACACATCCTGGTGCGGGCATAGCCCCTGGTAGGCGTAGTAGCACTCGCCCGCATTGGCTACCAGTACCTTGGTACCGTCGTCGATGTCGTAGCTCTTCATGCCATTGGCCGGAATGTCTTCAGCCTTGCAGATATGGATTTTCTTCATCGACGGCTCCTTAGCTGAACTTGTCGTAGCGGATATTCGCGGGTGAGACCCGCGCCTGCAGCAGCAGGCGGACAGACGCATCCACTGCCGGCGGCGGGCCGGCGAGGTAAGCACGGATGTTCTGCAGACGACCCGCCATGCCGCGCGCCGCCGCTTCGTGCACGAAGCCGTGGTCGAACGCCAGCAGGGGATAATCGTCGATGAACGCCGGCGTGGCGGTCTCGTCCGAGAACACCACAGTGACGCGCAGGCGGACACCGCACTGCTCGCGCAGGCGGCAGAAGGTATCGAGAAAGAAGGCGTCGCGCATGGTGCGCACACCGAAATAGACATCGCCATCATGCGCATCGAAGTACCCGTCGCGCGCGGCGCGGGTGAGGATCGACATCATGCCGGCAATGCCACTGCCACCAGCAATGCACAGGATGTCATGCTCCGTATCGGCGCTGAAGGTGGCGTGCCCGATGGGCCCGAATACATCCACCGCGGTACCCGTTCGGTCCGCCGCGAACAACCAGTCCGACACGGCGCCGCCCGGCTTTTTCTTGATGACGAACTCAAGGAGGTTGGTTGCCGGCGCATAGTTGACCATCGACCAGCCACGATAGCCCTCGATGCCGGGCACCCGCACCAGTGCGAACTGCCCGGCTTCAAACTGGACATCGCGCGGCAACTCGATCCAGATCGACATCACATCGTGGGTGAGTTTCTCGGTCCGGGTGATCCGGCCCGGCATGGCGGCCGGCAGGGCTGACGGCACACCATTCACGGGGCGGGCCACGTCGATTTCGAGATCGCCCGTCGCCGAACACTGACAGAGCAGAAACTCCCCTTCCTGCTTGAGGTACTTCCGCCCTGGCGCATCCGGCCAGTGATCGACGATCTCGCCCGAGACCAGCTTGGCTTTGCAGGTGCCACAAGTGCCGCTGGCGCACTCATATGGCAGCCCGATTCCATGGCACAGCCCGCCGTGCAGCAGCCGGTCATCGCTGCCGACGGCATAGGCATGTGTTCCGTTGCGTGCGTTGATCTGGATTTTCAAGGTGAACCCCCGCATGCGTCAGAATGGAATGTGATAGCCGTATCCGAGCATGCGTGTCTCCAGGTGAATATTGCGGTTCAACAATTTGGGCCCGTCATCGTCCAGCTTGATGGTGTCGTACATCCTGCCCACCGCGAATAGCTCGGTGGCGCCACCTTCGAGCTGCGTGCGGAACACCTGCAGCCCGCTGACGACTTCGGCCTGCCGCTTGGACGCATCTTCTTTGACTACCTGCACCGTGGCGTGCCGCGTAATCGGCGACTTGTCGCTGTTATGGCGCGGTAGGTTGGTGAAGAGCGTCTTCATGCCTTCCTTGTCGTGCTCCAGCCAGGTCATCTTTTTGCGAATCTCCGGGCTGTACGCCGTGATCGAGTAGGAGAAATCCGTATCGCACAGGTTCAGGAAGCCATCGAAGTTTTTGTCATCGAGCTCCATGCACGACTGGTAGATCAGTTCACTGATGCGGTTGCGCGAATCCATGTGGGGTCCTCTTGATATAGGGCTATCGGGAAACAACGCTCAGGCAACGGCCTGTTCCTTGATCTGTCCGTACGGGTCGTACGCCTTGCGACCCATGCGCCGGCTCCACTCGGCATAGAAGTGACGCATGCCGCCCTCGTCGTGGATGGTCATGTTCTCTTCGCGGCCATGCAGCACCCACTTGCTGTCCGTGCGATCGCGCATCGCCAGGCCCTGGCCATGGCAGCCCAGCAGGTCCTCGTGCAGGTTGCGGCCGAATGGTCCCCAGATGGTGTTGTGGTCGCGGATACGCTCGGCACGCTCGGCCGGCGTGTCGCGCTTCAGTCCCAGACCGCGGAACTCGATCATCAGCTTGTTGGGGCCGAGCGGGATCGCCGTATCCATGCGCAGCACCGAGGTGCGCAGGTTGTAGGTCATGCCGGGGAAGATGTCGATCAGCACCCAGCCGCCAGGGGCGAGGCCAGGCCAGCCCACACCGCGATCCTTGCTGCCCTCGTAGGCGTCGTACTTGATCGACATCGAGCCGACCGACGCATGGCCGTTGGGATAGCCGGTGTACTTGCGGTCGAAATAGCCCGGCTGGATCATGCCGGTGATGCGGTTGAAATAGTGCATGTAGTCGTGATAGAACTCGCTGTTCGTGTCATGCCACAGCTTGTAGTTGGTGTTCACGACAGCGCGGTGGTAGTGGAACACTTCCAGCGGCTCGCTCAGGTGCTCGTCGAGCATGCCCATGGCGTCGCCGATGTATTCCTTCAGCGTGCAGCTATTGTCGTCGACGTTGACCCAGGCGAACCCGCCGTAGCCGACCTCGGTCTTGACCTCGCGCAGGCCTGCATGCTGGCAGTCGAAGCGATCCTGATAGCCTTGCTTGCCTCGCGAGATGTCGACGCAGTCGCCCATCGAATCGAAGGACCAGGCGTGGAAGATGCAGGTGATACGCTTGGCATTGCCGACCGGCTCGTACAGCAGCGTGTTGCCGCGGTGCGGGCAGATGTTATAGAAGCTGCGCACCTTCATGTCTTCGCCACGGATGACGATTAGGGGTGCGCCACCCGGATGCTGGAAAGTGCGGTAATCGAACGGATTGGGAATCTCCGATTCATGGCAGGCGATGATCCAGCACTTGTTGAAGATCTTGTCCTGCTCTTCGCGGAACAGGCCTTCGTCAGTGTAGATGCTCGTTTCCACGAAATGTGACGTGGGGAAATTCGGGACTTCTTTCCATTCAATCGAATTGCGTGCCATCTCTTGACTCCTTTGCTATGCAGCCAGACGGGTTACAGGACTCGACACGTGCGAGACGTTCTTCCATGGTTAAGCAGCCTCCATGCCATCCCCGTCGAAATCTCCGGAAAGCCTTTTGCCATCGTGATTTGAGGCGCAGCGCGAAGTGAAACAAAAAACGTGATTGCGTTTCGATTTGAATCAGGGGGTTCGTTTCGGCGTTTCCATTCGAAACGTTGGCTGGCATGATGACTGGCAAGTGCTCTGTGCTGCGCTGGTACAACGCGGATTTCGCGGAATGGAAGGAGCGAGGTAAGATCGGGGGTCGGCGCTCTGGAGACGCATGCGCCGATATGAAACGGATTCGTTGGCACCCTGCTTGCTTGGCCCTTCCGGAACATCGCGCTCACACGGCCAGCGGCATCTCCCGGTGCCAGCCGCCTGACGCGGGAAACGGAGAATTAAAACGGACAAGCAGCCAGGAACAGCCTTCGAAACAATCCTGCGCAAGGTGCAATGCCATGCGCATGACAAAACTGACAAAGAAACAGGCTAACCTCAAGTGAAACACAGCTTCAATGCCCAAGGCCGGCTGCAACGCATGCTGCCGATGACCGTCTGGTGGAATCGGGTCAACCGCGAAACCTTGCGGGCCGACGTACTCGCCGGCCTCAGCGGCACCATCATCCTGGTCCCCCAGGCCGTGGCCTACGCCACGATCGCCGGCCTGCCGCCGGAGTTTGGTTTGTACACGGCTATCGTGCCGGTGATTCTGGCCGCACTCTTTGGCTCGTCCTGGCACCTGGTATCAGGACCCACTGCGGCACTATCCATCGTACTGTTCGCGACCCTTAGCCCGCTGGCCGACCCCGGTTCCGCGCACTATGTGACGCTGGCCATGACCCTGACCTTCCTGGTGGGTATCCTACAGCTCGCCATGGGGCTGGCACGCCTGGGCTCACTGGTAAACTTCATCTCGCACAGTGTGGTAATCGGCTTCACGGCCGGTGCCGGCATTCTGATCGCGGTCAGCCAGTTCAAGAACTTCCTCGGCCTGTCGATTCCGTCCAAGGCAGGTTTCATCGAAACCTTGCAGGGCGTGTTTCAGAACCTGGGCGACCTCAATCCTTACTCGGTAGCGGTCGGCACCGTGACGCTGGTGGCGGGCATCCTGACGCGCCGCTACGTTCCGCAAATTCCATTCATGATCGCCGCCATGTTGGTGGGTAGCCTGTTTGCCGCAGCCCTGACGGCGCTCTTCGGAGCGGCAGCCAGTGTCGCCACGGTGACTGCCATTCCGCGCAGCCTCCCGCCGCTCTCGCATCCCGATTTTTCGATGGATACCATCCGCCAGCTGTCGACGATCGCGCTGGCCGTGGCAATGCTGTCGCTGACCGAGGCGCTGTCCATTGCACGTGCGGTAGCACTCAAATCAGGGCAACGCATCGACGGTAACCAGGAATTCGTTGGCCAGGGCCTCGCCAATTTCTTCGGCAGCTTCTTCTCCGGCTATGTCTCGAGCGGCTCGTTTACGCGCAGCGGTATCAACTACACGGCTGGCGCGCGCACCCCGCTGGCAGCGGTGTTCTCGTCGCTGTTCCTGGTCCTGACGCTGCTGGTGTTCGCGCCGCTGGTCAGCTACCTGCCGATCGCTTCGATGGCCGCGCTGCTGTTCATGGTGGCCTACTCGCTGATCGATACACACCATATCAAAAGCATCGGCAAGACCAGCCGCACGGAAAGCGCCGTGCTGTGGGTGACGCTGTTCGCCACGCTGTTCCTCGATCTCGAGTTCGCCATCTATGTGGGCGTGCTGCTGTCGCTGATCTTCTACATCCGCCGCACCGCAACACCAAACATCCGCAGCGGCATGCCGGCGCCCGGCGATGATACCTACCACTTCGTGCCCGCCGACGGCAAACCGGAATGCCCGCAGTTGAAGATCGCGTTCGTGGATGGCTCGCTGTATTTCGGTGCGGTCGATCATGTGCAGCAAACCCTGCAGAGCATCGACGCCGAGCAGCCGACGCAGAAGCACGTGCTGATCCTGGCATCTGGCATCAACTTCGTCGATGTCGCGGGCGCCCATATGTTCGCCGAGGAAGCCAAGCGTCGCCGCGCGATGGGCGGCGGGCTGTACTTCCATCGCCTCAAGACACCCGTGGTGCAAGATCTGGCCAAGGGCGGGCAGTTGGAGGAGATTGGCGAGGAAAACCTGTTCGAGATGCGCCAGAACGTGATGGACCGGCTGTATGCAAAGCTTGATCCGTCGATCTGCCGCAATTGTCCGCATCGTGTATTCCGCCAGTGCCACGGCACCCTGCCGAACGGCGAGGCGCGGGAGGAATCGCCCGGCGAGGCCCCGACGCGCATCAGCGCATAGCACGGTGGCTGGCGCGCAGTCCGGCGCCAGCCAGCGACCAAGCATAAGTGCATGGAAGGAGGAATCATGGATGAGCAACCGAAGATTCTGACGATCGTGAACGAGCCAACCGTTGCCCCCGTTGATCTGCTGGCGCGCTCACAGTTCTTTGCCGGACTCACGCGACTGCAGCTGCAGCGCATCGCGGCAATCAGCGTGATTCACACGTATGACAAGGATGCCCACATCTACCGCACCGGCGAGATCGCACAGCATCTCTACGTCCTGGCTC
>DATLHT010000275.1:0-1837 GCA_035539795.1 Burkholderiaceae bacterium | reverse complement strand
CTTGCCTTATGGAACTTGGAGCGTTTTCCGTCAGTTTGGCGGTCAAGGATTTGGCGCTTTCGCGGGCTTTCTACGAGAAACTCGGCTTTACCGAGTTCGGTGGCAACGCGGCGCAGGGGTGGTTGATCCTGAAGAACGGCGCGACTGTCATCGGTCTGTTCCAGGGCATGTTCGACAAGAACATCCTGACCTTCAATCCGGGCTGGGATCAGAATGCCCAGGCCTTGGCCTCGTTCACTGATGTGCGGCAGGTTCAGAAGGCACTCGACGAGGCAGGCGTGGCGATCACCACGCGCGCTGACACAGAGACGTCGGGCCCCGCGCACCTCATCCTGTCGGACCCGGACGGCAACATCATCATGCTGGATCAGCACGTTTGAGCTTCACCGTTCAGCTAGGCAGGGGAAACTGGGATGTTGAACGACGTGATGGGGATCGTGCTTATCGCATTGGCGAGCAGTTCGGCTGTGGCAGGCGACGGCCCTGCGATTGAAGCGCAAGTTCGGCCGTCGGTTGAGCAGTGCGAGCTCAAGTGGCAGGCGCAGGACGGCACCTGGTCTACGTATACGGACGGTGTCCGCGTGGGCAGTTTGGCAGAGGATGAGTCATTCGAGCTGCCTGCCGCCTTGGCGACCAGCGTGCGCACCGTGGTGTGCAAGCGCAGCTCGCTTGTGCCGATGGAGAATGATTGGAAGGTGCTGGCAATCGACTTGCCTTTGGCCTTGACCGATGGCGAGGGCGGCTTCGTCATCCTGGAACGCGATCACGATCGTGCGCGTGCCACTCTGCGCCGCGTCACGCTGTCGCCCGAAGAAAAAACTCGCCTCAATGCGTATCTGGGGCGCACAAACGCGTTGCTGCAGCAGGCACCGCGAGTAAGACGGCCCGATGTGTACAAGGGCCTTGATGTGGCGCAATTGGACTGCCAGGACATGACCCGGCTCGCCCCCTTGGCGGAAGACGAACCCAACCGTGTCGGTGACTGGTTGTTGTATGGGCGAGACGCGAATGCAGACGGCCGACTGGATTGTCAGGAGTTCAACTACACCACCCGCGTCACCGAGGTGGATGCCGAGGGACACACCACTCGGGTGATGGGGCGCGATGGCCGCACCGGTTCGATTTCCAGCCATCATCCGCGAGAGCCCGACGTGCTAACTCAATTCGGTGAGCTCAGAACCTGGTATCGCGAGCGCGCAGCGAAACGCTCCGCTCAACCCGCCATTCCCGCGAAGGAATGACGGGCACGCTACGGGTGAATCAGTCTTCGCCAGGCGGGTCAAAACCGAAGCAGCGCTCGCTCCAGATCTCGACCGGGGTGCCCACCAGAACGCCCTGGACGGTCTGTCCGCCGCTACAGGGGTAGGTGATGGAACCGACCATCACGCCGTTTGCGTCGAAGTAGCCGATTTGCCAGGCCCACTGGCGAGCGGCCAGTGCGGAAGTGGCGGCGGTGAGACCCGCCAGGAAAAGACCCAAAGCAACAACACGTTTGTTGATCTTCATGATTTCTCCTTGTGTCACGTCACTGTGACAGCGCCGATGTAGCGGCGGCCGCCCAGTGCCGTCAAGCAGCAGATCCCCAAAACATGCGCACCGTCACCGCGGTTCAGCCTGCGCGCCCCAGTAGCTTTACTTAGCGCGCGCCCACAAGCGCAGCGTTAGCCTTGCGCCAGCCCGTCTTCGCCAGGCTTCTGCCATGACTACCCGAGACCCGCACAGTGCGGCTGCTGTCAGTGATCAAGACATCAGCGATGCCTACATCTACCTGCTCAGCCGCTTGCTGGTGTTGCGCCAGCAGCAACTGGATTTCAAGGAAGGCTTTCGCTGGAACGAG
>DATLHT010000274.1:0-5217 GCA_035539795.1 Burkholderiaceae bacterium | reverse complement strand
CATCCATCCGATGGAGTGGACGTGGCGCGTGTCACACCGCATTCACCAGATTCTTCTTCGACTTCTTCCGATCCGGGGCAAGCATGACTCGAACCAGCAACAAAAGCCGTAAACCGCAACCCGGCCCGATCGTGCTGGACGTCGCTGGCGTCCAGCTCGAGACGGATGACATCCGCCGCATCTCGCATCCCCTCACAGGTGGCGTGATCCTGTTTGCGCGCAATTTCGAATCGCGCGCGCAGCTGTCTGCGCTCACGCGGGCCATTCGCGCCGTGCGCGACGACGTGCTGATCTGCATCGATCACGAAGGCGGCCGCGTACAACGTTGCAAGACCGATGGTTTCACACATCTGCCCGCCATGCGCAAGCTTGGCGAATTGTGGGAGCGCGATGTGCTGCTGGCGACCAAGGCAGCCGTGGCCTGTGGTTATGTTCTGGCGGCCGAGCTGCGTACCTGCGATATCGATCTCAGCTTCACGCCGGTGCTCGATCTCGACTACGGCGGCAGTGCAGTGATCGGCGACCGGGCGTTTTCGCGTGACCCGCGTGTGACCACCATGCTGGCCTCGCACCTGATGCATGGCCTGCGGCTGGCCGGCATGGCCAACTGCGGCAAGCATTTTCCGGGGCATGGGTTTGTCGCCGCAGATTCGCATGTAGCGGTGCCGATCGACGAGCGCACGCTCGACGAGATCCTGGCCGAGGATGCGCGCCCCTACGATTGGCTCGGCATGACGCTGGCGTCGGTGATGCCGGCACACGTCATCTATCCCAAGGTCGATCCCAACCCGGCCGGCTTCTCGCGTTTCTGGCTGCAGGACATCTTGCGTTCACTGTTGTCCTTCGATGGCGTGATCTTCAGCGACGACCTGAGCATGGAAGGTGCGAGCGTGGCCGGCAGCGTCACCGATGCCGCGCACGCCGCGCTGACGGCGGGATGCGACATGGTGCTGATCTGCAACAGCCCGGACAAGGCCGACAAGCTGCTCAGCGAACTCCCGGTGGTGATCGACAAGGTGGCCCAGCGTCGTATCCGCAAGCTGTTTGCCGCCAGCAAGCCGGTCACCTGGAAGAAGCTCGAGGCATCCACGGACTACCGCAATGCCCTGCGCCTGCTGCGCGAGCATGAGCTGATCGCCTGAGCGTATCATCGTCGTGGACGGCCATCCCAACAAAAAGCCGCCTCGAATGTGAGGCGGCTTTTTGTTGGCCCGTGAGATGATGTACTGCGTGTCTCTCGGGCAGCGACCGGCATTTGGCCCGGTGAATCACGGCAGACGCAGCCGCCGTGATTCACCAGACGTAGATCAGGCGCGCGAACGATACTCGCCGGTACGCGTGTCGATTTCGATCTTGTCGCCGATATTGCAGAACAGCGGCACCGGCAGTTCAAAGCCGGTCGAGATCTTGGCGGTCTTCAGCACCTTGCCGGACGAGGTATCGCCCTTGACAGCCGGTTCCGTGTAGATGATTTCGCGCACCACCACGGTCGGCAGTTCCACCGAGATTGCCTTGTCGTTGTAGAACACCACTTCCACCTGCATGCCATCCTCGAGATAGTGCAGGGCGTCGCCCATGCTGTCCTTCTCAACTTCATACTGGTTGTAGTCGGCGTCCATGAACACGTACATCGGGTCGGCGAAGTACGAGTAAGTGCATTCGCGGCGCTCGAGCACCACCACTTCAAATTTGTCGTCGGCCTTGTACACGGCTTCGGAGGCAGCGCCGGTCAGAAGGTTCTTCATCTTCATCTTGACGACGGCGGAGTTGCGGCCGGATTTGTTGTATTCCGATTTTTGCACGACCAGCGGTTCGCTGCCGAGCATGAACACGTTGCCAACGCGGAGTTCTTGTGCGGTCTTCATCTTGCTTCCTGAGAGTAAAGGAGTATTCGGGCAGGTCGTGCGATGCCCACGCCCGGTAACCGGCGGGCATTGCCGGGCTGTCGCCTCGGCAGGGCCTCGAGGACCGGTCTGGCATCTTCCATAGCGGAGGTCGTTCCCGTTGCATGTGCGCCGCATGTACGACGACCTGTGGAACGCATCTCTCCGATAGTCAACCCGCTATTTTAACCGGTTTTCGCAAAATTCCACGAGGTTTGCGGCGAGATCGCCCAACGCCATCAGGCGCGCCGCCCAGGCTGTTGCCGCGGAGCGCTGGGCCGCCAGGGTGGCATGAAAGGCAGGCCAGTCAAGTGCTGGATGGTGCACCGAATCGTTCCAGGCGCGCCAGGTGGCGCGGACGACCTCGGCTTCGCGAGTTGGCAGCAGCGAGGTATAACGCGCTAGGAAGGCTTCGAGCTTCACCAGATGCGCATCCTCTGCCTGTGGGTAGATTTGCCAGACGAAGGGCTTGCGGGCCCATTGCGCCCGGACGAAGGAGTCTTCCCCGCGTACGAAATTGACGTCGCACGCCCACAACAATTCGTCATAGCGTTCCTGGCGGACAAAGGGGATGGGCAGGACGGTCAGGTTGCCGTATTGCCAGCCCGGACGCTGGGCCGCGCCGAGGGACGGTACCGCGGTGCCGAGCAATTGGCCGATCTGTGTCGCTGCCAGGCCCTCCGGTACCAGGCAAACCACCGGCTGGGGCGACAGGCGCCATTGCTCCAGCAATGCCGGCAGGGCGCTGTTGGCATAGGCAAACAGGCTGACCAGGCATGCTTCGGCGGGCGGCGCAGCGATCCCGAGCTGATGCCACAAGCGCCGGCGGCCAGCGGTGCCTGTTTCGAAATCGTGCTGCTGCTGTTCCAGCCCGGTCTCATGAAGCAGGCCGCCGGTGCCGGGTTCGAAGCCGGGGAAGAAGAAATGCCGCACCAGCGGTAGGCGCGGGTGCGGCGAGGCCATGGCGTGGTGTTCGCGGACCCAGGGCTCGGCACTCAGATATTCAAGGTTGAGCCACACGAGTGGGCGCCGCTGACCCGCCATGGCGTCGAGCACGCCTGACGGCAAGTCGCAGGCGAATGCCTCAATGACAACGTCGCCGGGCGTCCAATGGGTGGGTAGCGCTGCCGCGTCGCGATTCCAGTGCAGGATATCCACGCCGGCAACGGTCTGATGCTGCTGCCGGACATCGATCTCGGGGCACAGCCGGCGAAATGCCGCCAGGTCATCGACCCACAGCCGCACGACGCAGCCATGCTCCTGCACGAGCTGGCGTGCCAGCCGCCAGCACACGCCGATATCGCCGAAGTTGTCGACGACGGTGCAGAACAGGTCGCAGGTCAGGAAAGGATGTGTGCGGGTCATCGGGTGGAAGCAGTGCAGGTCCAAGGCAAGGTGGCCCCGTATCCGCCGCAGCTGCAGTGGCGCAAGGCGATCGGTGTTTGGAAGTGCGGTCCCGCCATGGTGCATTTCGCGTATCGGGGCGCAACAGGTAAATTCCTCTACACTTGCGATTCTAGAGGAAAGTCCTCACCTGTGATCACGCAGGGCGGAACCATTATTTCCGCCTGCCGCGCGCCTTGTGCGTCGCCACGCGTGACCAGACTGCTACTGACACGACCATGCCGGACCACGAGATCCCTGCTTCTTCGCCACCCGCCACTCCGTTCGATCCTAAGGCGGTCATCGCCCGCCTGCCGAACCTGCCCGGCGTCTATCGCTATCTCGATGCGGGCGGGGCCGTGCTGTATGTCGGTAAGGCGCGCGACCTGAAGAAGCGCGTCTCGAGCTACTTCAACAAGACCCAGCTGTCGCCGCGCATCGCCATGATGGTGGCGAAGATCGCCGCCATCGAGACCACCGTGGTGCGGACCGAGGCCGAGGCGCTGCTGCTCGAGAACAACCTGATCAAGGCACTGACGCCGCGCTACAACATCCTGTTCCGCGACGACAAGTCATATCCCTATCTGCGCCTGACGCAGCATGCGTTTCCGCGCATGGCCTACTATCGCGGCGCGACCGATCGCCGCCATCAGTACTTCGGACCGTTCCCGAGCGCCACGGCGGTACGCGAGAGCATGCAGATCCTGCAGCGTGTTTTCCAGCTGCGTACCTGCGAGGATACGGTCTTCAATAACCGTACGCGGCCGTGCCTGCTGCACCAGATCCATCGCTGCACCGCGCCGTGCGTGCAGGCCATCAGCCAGGAAGACTACGCGCGTGACGTCGATCACGCCGCACGCTTCCTGCTCGGCCGCCAAGGCGAAGTGATCGAGGCCCTGCAGCAGAAGATGCAGGATCACGCCGGCCGTCTCGAGTTCGAGCAGGCGGCGGCGGTCCGCAACCAGATCTCCGCCCTGTCGAACGTGCTGCAGCGGCAGGCGGTGGAGGAGGTCGGTACCGCTAGCGATATCGACGTGCTGGCCGTGGTGGTGCGGGGCGGGCGCGCCTGCGTCAACCTCGCCATGATTCGTGGTGGCCGTCATCTTGGTGACAAGGCGTATTTCCCTGCGCATATCGAAGGCGTGGCGGATGCCGGCAGCACTGCCGAGGCGCAGCCCAATGCGGAAACCCAATCTGTGGAGGACCGCCTCGCCAGCGATGTGCTCGAAGCCTTCATGACGCAGCACTATCTTGGCCAGTTCGTGCCGCCGGTGATCGTCGTCAGCCACGCTCCGGAAGGAACGGAGCTGATCCGCGCGCTGGCCGAGCAGGCCGGGCGGCGCATCACGCTGGTGCGGCAGCCGCAGGGTGGGCGCAAGATCTGGCTGGAGATGGCGCTCAAGGGGGCCGAGCTGTCGCTCGCACGTCGACTGGCCGAACAGGGGAGCCAGCAAGGGCGTACCCGTGCGCTGGCCGAGCTGGTCGGCATCGAACTCGATGATCTGGCAGCCCTGCGCATCGAATGCTTCGACATCAGCCACACTGCAGGCGAGGCCACGCAGGCCTCGTGCGTGGTCTACCACAGCCACGACATGCAGCCCTCCGAGTATCGGCGTTTCAATATCAACGGCATCATCCCCGGCGACGACTACGCGGCCATGCGGCAGGTCCTGACGCGACGCTACCAGAAGCTCGCGGAGATGCTCGCGGAAGCGCCGGCAGCGGCTGCGGACGCAGCAGACACGATGGTGCAGGGCGCATTGCCGGTGAGCGAGACAGGCGCAGGGGATCCATCTGTGCAGTCGGCGGAGCAGCCGGCCGAACAAGCGGCCGGCGAAGTGTCCAGCGAACCGGCGGCACCGCTGCCGGCGATGCCGCATATCGTCCTGATCGATGGCGGCAAGGGGCAGGTCGAGGTCGCGCGTCAGGTGTTCGAGACGCTCGGTCTGGA
>DATLHT010000273.1:0-3944 GCA_035539795.1 Burkholderiaceae bacterium | reverse complement strand
CCCGGCAGCGTGATCGTCGACATGGCCGCGCCCCAGGGCGGCAACTGCCCGCTGACGGTGGCCGGCGAGACCGTCGTCAAGCATGGCGTGACGATCGTCGGCGAGACCAACCTGCCGGCGCTGGTGGCGGCGGACGCCTCGGCGCTCTACGCGCGCAACGTGCTCGACTTCCTCAAGCTCGTGCTCGAGAAGGACGCCGCGGCGCTCAAGATCGACCTCGAGGACGACATCGTCAAGGCCTGCCTGATGTGCCGCGACGGCCAGCTGCTGCGCACCTGATCCCGCCGACATGAACCGCACGATGCTGCGCGCGAAGCTCCACCGCGCGACCGTCACCGAGGCCGACCTGCACTACGAGGGCAGCTGCGGCATCGACGAAGACCTGCTCGATGCCGCCGACATGCGCGAGTTCGAGCAGATCGACCTGTACAACGTGCAGAACGGCGAGCGCTTCTCCACCTACATCATCAAGGCGCCGCGCGGCTCGGGCACCGTGTCGCTCAACGGTGCCGCGGCGCGCAAGGCGCATGTCGGCGACCTGCTGATCATCTGCACCTACGCGCCGATGAGCGAAGAAGCGGCGGCGCGCTGGCAGCCCAAGGTGGTGCTGCTCGACGCCGGCAACCGCATCAAGACCGTCAAGACCAACCCCAGCCACGGGACCCACTGACATGGACGCCGTCTCCCCGACCATCCTGAACCTGATCATCTTCGTGCTGGCGATCTACGTCGGCTACCACGTGGTATGGACGGTCACACCGGCGCTGCACACGCCGCTGATGGCCGTGACCAACGCTATTTCCGCGATCATCATCGTTGGCGCCATGCTGGCCGCCGGCCTCACCCAGACCGGCCTGGGTCAGGTCATGGGCACACTCGCCGTGGCGCTGGCCGCTGTCAATGTCTTCGGCGGCTTCCTGGTGACCCAGCGCATGCTCGAAATGTTCAAGAAGAAAGATCGCGCAGGAGATGCCAAATGAGCATGAACCTCGTCACCCTGCTGTATCTCATTGCGTCGGTCTGTTTCATCCAGGCGCTCAAGGGCCTGTCGCACCCGCGCACCGCGCGCGCTGGCAACGCCTTCGGCATGGTCGGCATGGCCATCGCCGTGGTCACCACCATCGCGCTGATCATCCGCCTGGCCAGTGACATGCAGGCCGGTAACAGCGGTAGCGGCCTGGCCCTCATCGCCCTCGGCGTGGTGGTTGGCGGCGGCATCGGCGCCTTCGTGGCCAAGAAGGTCGAGATGACCAAGATGCCCGAGCTGGTCGCTGCCATGCACTCGCTGATCGGTCTGGCCGCGGTGTTCATCGCCATCGCCGCGGTCGCCGAGCCGGATGCCTTCGGCATCACCGCTGCCGGCAGCCGCGACATTCCGCTGGGCAATCGCATCGAACTGTTCATCGGTACCTTCGTCGGTGCCATCACCTTCTCCGGTTCGGTCATTGCCTTCGGCAAGCTCTCCGGCAAGTACAAGTTCCGCCTGTTCCAGGGCGCGCCGGTGCAGTTCAAGGGTCAGCACATGCTGAACCTGGCCTTGGCCATCGCCATGATCGGCTTTGGCATCGCCTACTTCATGACGCAGAGCTGGACGCCGTTCATCATCATGACCGCCATCGCCTTCGTGCTCGGCGTGCTGATCATCATCCCCATCGGCGGCGCCGACATGCCGGTGGTCGTGTCGATGCTGAACTCGTATTCCGGCTGGGCCGCGGCCGGTATCGGCTTCTCGCTCAACAACCCGATGCTGATCATCGCCGGTTCGCTGGTCGGCTCGTCGGGTGCGATTCTCTCGTACATCATGTGCAAGGCCATGAATCGCTCGTTCTTCAACGTGATTCTCGGTGGCTTCGGCGGTGAGGCTGCCAGCAGCAGCGCCGGCGGCGGCGAGCAGCGCAGCGTCAAGTCCGGCTCGCCCGACGATGCCGCCTTCCTGCTCGGCAATGCCGAAACTGTGCTGATCGTGCCGGGCTATGGCCTGGCCGTGGCCCGTGCCCAGCATGCGCTGAAGGAACTGACCGAGAAGCTCACGCACAACGGCGTGACCGTCAAGTATGCGATCCACCCGGTGGCCGGTCGCATGCCGGGCCACATGAACGTGCTGCTGGCGGAAGCCGAGGTGCCCTACGACCAGGTCTTCGAGATGGAAGACATCAACGGTGAATTCGGTCAGTGCGACGTGGTGCTGGTGCTTGGCGCCAACGACGTGGTGAACCCGGCGGCCAAGACTGATCCGCAGTCGCCGATCGCCGGCATGCCGATCCTCGAGGCGTACAAGGCCAAGACCATCATCGTCAACAAGCGCTCGATGGCGGCCGGCTACGCAGGCCTGGACAATGAACTGTTCTACATGGACAAGACCATGATGGTCTTCGGCGATGCCAAGAAGGTCGTCGAGGACATGGTCAAGGCAGTGGAGTAACACGACGCATGCGCGCCGGTCCGGCGCAGCAATTCGCCATGAATTTGCCGTGCCGGACACGCCCTTGCTACACTGCATCACGAGAGGAGAGTGTCATGCATCGGTGTGAGGCGTGTTTGCAACTTGAGATCGACGGGCGCCGGCGCGCGCCCCATGATGCACTGCGGCTGATCAACAGCCAGCCGGTCGAGCGCGTGCTGGAGTCGGGTGTGCGGGCACGCACGCTGCAGTTTGTGTGCCGCCACTGCGACACGCACTGGACGCTGTGCGATGCCGACCAGTCTCTGTTCGTGCATTGGATCGCGGCGCGTCCCGCTGCATCGCTCCCGCAAGAGAGCAGCGCTTCCACGCCGATGCCGGCCATCCGGCCCGCAGCCTGATTCCCGGTAGCGCCTGCTGCAGGCGCCCGGGGGCGCATCGGGCACCACATCCGCACTCGACCGCCCACTTCCCCTTCCGGCTTTCGACTGTCGAGCCCCGATTCCCGTCCGCACAACGGCGACCCCCAAAGGTCGCCGTTGTCGTTTTCGCACGCCTGGTCGCTTTTTTTTAAGTTTTACTATCATTCTATGAATAGGATGATAGAATATATTCACAGGCCCCATCCATACCATGTGGTCTGTACCCTAAAGCAAGGCAGAAACAGAACAGAAGCAAGCAGACAGAACAAGCAGGAGGCTATCGTGCGCGTCAGTGACATTCTCAAAGTGAAGGGCAATACGCTGTTTACCGTTTCGCCGGCGACGCTGCTGTCGGACTGCGTGATCACCATGGCCGACAACGATGTCGGTTCACTGGTGGTCATGGAGCGTGGCGAGCTGGTGGGCCTGCTCACCTTCCGCGAGATCATCCATATCCTCGCGCAGCGCCAGAAGGAACAGCGCCAGGGCCCGACGCCGCCGGTCGCCGACCTGCGCGTGCGGCACGTGATGAACAGCGAGCCGATCGTCATCAACGACGACATGAACGTGATCGACCTGCGTGGCCTGATGGTGCAGCATCACCAGCGCTACATGCCGGTAGTACGCCAGGGCACGCTGCTGGGCGTGGTGTCGTTCCACGACGTGGCGAAGGCGGTGCACGAAGAGCAGGACTTCGAAAACCGCATGCTCAAGTCGTACATCGGCGACTGGCCGGTGGCGGAGGCTGCGCTGGCTTGACGACGCCACGGCGTCCGGTCCCGAATCCCGCGGCGTCTCGTCTCTGGTGTGACGGCGTCCTTCCTCGAATGCGGAGGCGTGCTGTCCTGAACGTCGCGGTGCCTGGCCCTTGACGTGCCGGCGTCTCTTCCCGCTACACTAGCAGCGCAGAGGCGCGGACAGCCGCGCCAGGGGAAGAGGGGACCATGACGCTGCAACAGCTCGAAACGTTCTTCTGGACCGTGACGCTCGGCAGTTTTGCCGCTGCGGCGGAGCGGCTCTACACCACGCAGTCGACCGTCTCGATGCGCGTGCGCGAGCTGGAGCGCAATCTCGGCGTGGAACTGTTCGACCGCTCGCTGCGCAGCGCACGCCTCACCCCC
>DATLHT010000272.1:0-4689 GCA_035539795.1 Burkholderiaceae bacterium | reverse complement strand
ATATACAGGGGGTTTCAGCCCTATAAAATCCTTCCAAATCATAAACATAGCCTACTTTTACATAAAATCTGGCCCTACCATCACCACCAAGCTTTTGATTTATACCCAGATTTAGAAGCTAGGGAAGCTCCGAATTCCCACGAATGAGGCCTGTGGACAGAGAGGTCAGCACTCAGGCGGAAGCTGCTGCATCGGATTCCGCTGAGTGCTCATATCCAACGTGTCTCGTCATCTCAGCACGTGGATTCCACAACTGGATTCGCCGGACCATGGGTTCCATGCGCCGACAATCAATCAGGGCAACGCGGATGCTCTCATCGGCAGGAGCCACGAGGGCGGCGGTGGCATTCGCAACGATGCTCCACGTGGAACAAAAAAAAGACGCCCGGATCTCCCGGGCGTCCATGTGTTCCACGTGGAACGGCGAAGCTGTCAGAGACGCAACGGCATCACCACATGACGCGACTTCTCGCTGCTCGATTCACGCACCAGCGCCGACGAGTTGGAGTCGCGCAACTGGATGATCACTTCTTCGTCGCGCAGGGCGGAGAGGGCATCCAGCAGGTAGTTCACGTTGAAGCCGATGGCCAGGTCGCTGACCGTGGTGTCGGCCTCGATCTCTTCCTGGGCTTCTTCCTGCTCCGGGTTGTGCGCGCTGATCTTCAGGTTGCCCGGCGAAACTTCCACGCGGATGCCGCGGTACTTCTCGTTGGACAGGATCGCAGCACGCTGCAGCGAGGCACGCAGTGCTTCACGGTCGACCTTCACTTCGCGGTCGGCACCGATCGGAATCACTGCCTCGTAATCCGGGAAGCGACCATCGATCAGCTTCGAGGTGAAGGTGACATCGTCGCGCTTGACACGAACGTGGCTGCGGCCGACTTCCAGTTCGATCTCGCGGTCGCCGCTTTCCAGCAGGCGCTGCAGTTCGGTCACGCCCTTGCGCGGCACGATGATCTGGCGCTTGGAACCGCTGGGCTTGGCCAGATCGGTTTCGCACAGTGCCAGGCGATGACCGTCGGTCGCGACGGTGCGAAGGGCATCGCCGCGCAGATCGAACAGCAGGCCATTGAGGTAATAGCGCACGTCCTGCTGGGCCATCGCGAACGCCGTGCGCTCGATCAGCTCCTTCAGGGTGGCTTCGCCGATGGCAACGCGCTCGGTGGCTTCCACTTCGTCCACCGACGGGAAGTCGTTGGAGGGCAGGGTGGCCAGGGTGAAGCGGCTGCGACCTGCCTGCACGGTGATCTTGTCACCGGTCTGCGAGACGGTGATCCGGCTGCCATCGGGCAGTGCACGGATGATCTCGAACAGCTTGCGGGCCGGAATGGTGGTTTCGCCGTCCTGGGCATCTTCAACCGCGATCCGCGACACCATCTCCACTTCCAGGTCGGTACCGGTCAGCGACAGCTGGCCGTTCTGCACCTGCACCAGGAAATTGGCCAGAACCGGAAGGGTCTGGCGGCGTTCGACCACGTTGACGACCTGTGCCAACGGCTTGAGAAAGGCTTCGCGCTGCAGTGTGAAACGCATGTGGTTCCGTGCCCCTATGCTTTAAAAAAATGTGGAATAAATCAAAAGCTTGGTGGTGCTGGTAGAGCCAGAATCGCTGGAAAACACAGCTAAGTCTTTGTAAACAAAAGGGTTTCAGGCTTCGAAACCCTCTGCATTACCAGCCCCCAAGGGGTGGGGAAAGCTGTGGATAAATTCTCCGCGAAATCCAACGGCATTTTTATCCACACCCTGTCCCGCGCTTGCTACCGGATTCTGCACCGTTTTATGCGGTGACGCCTCATCGGCGTACGTGCATCATTCGCTCAGCTTCCGGATCAGCTTGTCCCAGTCCTCGCGGAGCTTGCCGTCGGCTTCCATCAGGGTGCGGATCTGCCGGCAGGCATGCAGCACCGTGGTGTGATCGCGACCGGCAAAGGCGTCGCCGATTTCGGGCAGGCTGTGTTCGGTCAGTTCCTTGGTCAGCGCCATGGCAACCTGGCGCGGACGCGCCAACGAGCGCGTGCGGCGCTTGGACAGCAAATCCTTGATCTGCAGCCCGTAGTAGTCGGCCACCGTCTTTTGGATGTTCGGAATGCTGATGGCCTGTTGCTGGGCGCGCAGCAGATCGCGCAGGGTTTCCTGGGCGAATTCGGTGGTGATCGCGCGGCCAGTGAAATTGGCGCGGGCGGTCAGGGTATTCAGCGCGCCCTCGAGGTCGCGCACATTGGAGCGCATCTTCTTGGCAATCAGGAACGCAACGTCATCGGGAATCTCGGCACCACGCTCGCGGGCCTTGGCCAGCACGATCGCCGCGCGGGTCTCGAAGTCCGGCGGCTCGATGGCGACCGACAGGCCCCAGGCAAGCCGCGACTTCAGGCGCGCTTCCAGGCCTTCGACTTCGCGCGGATAGCGGTCGCAGGTCAGGATGATCTGCTGCTTGCCATCGAACAGCGCGTTGAAGGTGTGGAAGAACTCTTCCTGGGTGCGATCCTTGCCGGCGAAGAACTGGATGTCATCGATCAGCAGCGCGTCGACCTGCTGGAACTGGCGCTTGAACTGATCCATGGTCTTTTCCTGCAAGGCCCGGATCATCGCGCTGAAGAACTGTTCCGAACGCAGGTACAGCACCTTGGCACCCGGATTGGCCTGACGCATCGCGTTGCCGGCGGCGAACATCAGGTGGGTCTTGCCCAGTCCGGTGCCCCCGTACAGCAGCAGCGGATTGTGCGCGCGGTCGCCCGGCTTCTGCGCCGCCTGGAATGCTGCGGCCAGGCCCAGCTGGTTGCTGCGGCCTTCCACGAAGTTGGCGAAGGTGTAGTGGTTGTCCAGGTTGCCGGCAAAGGGAACCTGCGGCTGCACCGGCGCCTGCGCCGAATGGCTGGAAACCGGCGCGATCTGCGCGTCCACGGGCCGCGGACGCGAACCGATTTCAAGAAATACGTCGCCGAAACCGGCAAAGTGGGTGACCAGTTCGCGGATCCGCGGCAGGTACAGTTCGCGCACCTGATCGACAATGAAGGCATTCGGTGCATACAGCACCAGGCTGTCAGCGCGCAGATCTGCCTGCAGCGGCTTCAACCAGGTGTGAACATCCTCGGGCGGGAACTCCGCCTCGAGTCGCTCGAGACTACGTGACCAGGCATCCATCAGCAATAATTGTCCGGTGGCCGATGCATAGGCGCGAAAAGGCGCCCAAACACAGGCCTGAAAGGGGGGAAATGGATGGCTCAGCCTACCACCGAGCGCCCGCCTTCGGAATGCTTGTCCCCTACTTATTCACAAAAAGATCCACAGCTATTGCACAGCCCGGTGAATTGGCGTAGCAGACAGGGGTTGACGGGAGGGGGGACACCTCTCTAAAATTTCCGGTTCTTTCCGTCCCATTCATACGAGAGGCCCACATGGCCACCAAGCGCACCTTCCAGCCCAGCAACCTCAAGCGTAAGCGCGACCACGGCTTCCGTGCCCGTATGAAGACCGCTGACGGCCGCAAGATCCTGTCGCGTCGCCGCGCCAAGGGCCGCAAAGTCCTGAGCGCCTGATTGCCATGCCGCATCCAGCGGCAGACGCAATCCATTCGACAGTGAATACTGCAGACCCGCGCAAGCGATTCCCTCGCTCTGCGCGGGTTCGCACGCGTGCCGAATATTCAACGGTCTTCAACGGCGCCCGCCGTGTGTCCGATCCGCTGATGACCCTGCACTGGCTACCGGCTGACCGGCCGGCCAGGCTGGGTCTGGCGGTTTCCCGCAAGGTCGATCCTCACGCCGTTGGGCGTAACCGGATCAAGCGCGTCCTGCGCGACGCCTTGCGTCAGACACGAACCGACATACAGCCAGGCGACTTCGTCGTCGTGGCTCGTACTGCTGCGCGTCATGCCAGCAACGAAGATATCCGCCAGGCCTTCCTGCGCCTGCTGCGGCGCCTGCGCGCATTGCCCGCGCCGGGCGTGGACGGCACAATGCCGCCGCCTGATGGCATTGCCATTTCCTCCGTCACCGAGCCGGCACCGCGTCCCGGCCCCGCTGAGCCTGCCTGCTGATGAACCAGACCCGTGTTTTCCTGATCTTTGCCTGGCTGATGGTGGCCGTGCTGCTGTGGATGGAGTGGAGCCGTGAGAAGTCCGCCCCGACCCCGGCGCCGACGACCAGCTCGGCCCCGGCCGCCGCACAGAGCGTTCCGGGTGCAACCCCGGGCAGCATCCCCAGCGCACAGGTTCCCGGTGCCCCGGGCCAGGCCGCTGTACAGGCCCAGGCCAGCGCCACCCCGTCCGCTCAGCGCGTAACCATCACCACCGACGTGCTGCGCCTGGTGCTCGATGGTGGCCGCGTGCTTGATGCCGAACTGCTGCAGTTCCCGCAGAGCAAGGACGAAGGCAGCCCGCCGGTACGCCTGCTGACCGAAGATCCCGCACATCCGTACAGCGCGATCAGCGGCTGGGCGAGCGAAGACAAGAACACTCCGGTGCCAGGTGCCGACGGCTTCAAGCTGGTCGGTGATACCCGCGACTTCGTGCTGGCCAATGGCCAGAACGAACTGCAGGTCCCGTTCGTGTGGACCGCCGACAACGGCGTGACCATCAAGCGCACCCTGATCGTGGGCCGCAACGAGTATGCGATCCGCTTCAAGGACGAAGTCAGCAACGCTGGCGCCGCGCCGTGGAACGGCTACGTCTACCGCACCCTGGACCGCACC
>DATLHT010000271.1:0-2732 GCA_035539795.1 Burkholderiaceae bacterium | reverse complement strand
CGCCAAGATCGGCCATCGTGCCGAGCAACGCACCTGAATCGAGGCCGGCCGACAGGAAGACCGCGACCGGCACATCCGCCACCAGATGGTGGCGCACCGAGTCGTGCAGGGCCGCAGCGAGCTGGCCGCGCGCACCGGCGGCATTGCGCGAACCGGAGACGGCGCGTTCGGCAAGAGCCGTTGCCACGTCGTAGTAGCGCACGGGCTCGTGCGGCCCGGTCGCGTCGACGGTGAGCGTCGTCCCGGCCGGCAGAGCATGCACGCCGCGCCAGACGGTGAACGGCTCCGGCACACTGCCGAACAAATGGAAGCCGACGATGCCGGCCGGATCAGGATCGCGCGGCACCGCCCCACCCGCCAGCAGCGCCTTTGCCTGCGAGGCGAAGCGCACGGTCCAGCCGTCGTCCGCCCAATAGAGCGGCTTGATGCCCAGCGGATCGCGTGCCAGCACCAGCGTGCGCTTCGCGGCATCCCACAGGCCGAAGGCGAACATGCCGCGCAACCGGGCGACCATGGCCGTGCCGTACTCGGCGTAGAGCTGCAGCAACACTTCAGTGTCGGACTCGCTCCTGAAGACGTGGCCCTTGGCCTGTAGCTCGGCCCGCAGCTCGCGGTAGTTATAGATCTCACCGTTGAAAGTGATGCTGAGCCGGCCATTGTCGGCATGCATGGGCTGCGCGCCACCCTCGGACAGGTCGATGATGGCGAGCCGCCGATGACCGAGGCCGATGCGGCGGTCATCGGCGATCCAGAGGCCACTGCCGTCGGGACCACGCGCGGCCATGCGCTCGTTGATGCGCAGCAGTTCGCCGCGATCAACCGGAGGCGCAACGTCGAGATAGGCGTGGATGCCTGCTATGCCACACATGGCTTGTCCGGCGCAGTCTAGCGTGCGCCGGTGCCTTGGAACACCACGGCGAAGGTCCGGAGCACGATCACCATATCGAGCCACAGGGAGCAGTGCTTCAGGTAGTAGAGATCGTACTCGAGCTTGGCGCGCATCTCGTCGGCATCATGGGCATAACCTTGGTTGATCTGGGCCCAACCCGTCACGCCTGGACGTACGATGCTGCGCAACGCGAAGTATTCGATATCCCGCACATAGCGCTTCTCCAGCAAGGCCGCCTCGGGCCGCGGTCCAACCCAGCTCATGTCGCCCCGCAAGATATTGAAAAGCTGGGGTAGCTCGTCGAGCCGGTAGCGCCTGAGATAGCGGCCCACACGCGTGATGCGCGTATCGGATGAGGTCGTGAAACTCGGGCCGGCGGCACCGTGGTACATCGTGCGGAACTTGATCATGCGGAACGGCCGGCCGCGGCGGCCAATGCGTGTCTGCAGGAAGAACACCGGCCCCGGACTGTCGAAGCGCACGAGCAGCCCAACGATCAGAAGCACCGGCAGCAGGAGCGGCAAGACAAGCACGGTGAGGCCGAGCTCGACGAGCCGGCGGACCACGAGATACTGGCGCGACGGCAAGAGCGCACCAAACTCATTGGGCGTGAGGCCGCCGAGCGGCGTGCGGCCGGTCAAGGTCTCCACGATATGGCGCCGGTCGAGCACGGGAATACCGGCAATGGCGGCATCCGCCAGCGCCTCGATCTGCCCCTCCTCCAGTTCGGCGCTGAGATCGGCCACGATGGCATCGACCCGCAGGCCATCGCGTCGAACGTCGGCGAAGTCGAGCCATCGACAGGTCGGCAGAGGCGGCATGGCGACGATCGTGCTGCGCGGCATGACGGCATAGTTGCGAATGAGATAGCGCGACCTGAGCTGGGCAACCGTCGTCACCCAGAGCAGCGCCAGCAGGCCGCTGCCGAAGAGCTGAAAGCGTGAATAGTCGAGACGCAGCAGCAGCAGAATCGCGGCGATCAAGGCATAAGTCACGATCGCGATCGGGGCCATGTAGCCGGCATTGCCGCGCAGACGGGCACTGGGATAGGCATCCAGTCGCCGGCCACAATACCAGACGATGGCATAGGCCAACGCCGTCACCGAAATGGTGATCTCAGCTGCGCCGAACTCCCTGGCGAAGGGCTCGGCCGTCGCATAGATCGGGATCGGCAGCACGACGCAGAACAGGAAGCCCAAAACGGCATCGACCCAGGTTTCGATGAAACGCTGCGGCGCCGACCGCATGAGCGGCGCGCCCGCCTGCCGCATGTCCGCATCGGCTACATCGAGGCCAGCCGGAAAAGCTCTGCGCACGCTCACTCCCAAGACGATTGCGAGCCATTCGCAACAGGTACTGCCTGCTGCTGCCCACATTCTATCGCTTAACCGCCACACCAGCAGGTATGCTCCCACAGCATACTTGCACCCTAAGTGAGCTTATATGAATTAAGCCCCGGCAGCAAAGCGTTCCGGATTCCGGTCCCTGCGACCGAATGCCTGCGCCCACCCCATCCCGAGGAAGGCGCTGACGACGAACCCAATGGCCGGCATCTGCAGGCTGAAATCCACTGTCGAATGGAGGATGGGCACCGCGGCCAGGGCGAAGGCAGCGATTGGCAGATAGCGGTGTGTGAACCGCCGGCGCAGCGCGCCGCGCAGGCAAATGGCCCAAGGCAGCAGGACAACAGCAAAGGCCAGGAGAGCGGCCAATACCCCCAGCTCCACCATGATTTCGATAGGGGTGGAGTGCGCGAGGTCGTTGGGCTGCAGGATGCTGGCGGGCTGCAGGATCATGTAGGCATCGGCAAAGCCGCCGAGCCCCCAGCCAAGCCACGGCGACA
>DATLHT010000270.1:0-1779 GCA_035539795.1 Burkholderiaceae bacterium | reverse complement strand
GGCCAGTGCCACCGCTCCCACCACTAGCGCTGGAAAGCGCATGATGCGCTCATGTGCGGCGGGCAGGCACAGGCGCGCCACGTCGAGCAGCACCATGGTCGCGAACCAGCCGATCAGCGTGATCCGCATCAGCGCCTGATTATCCAGGAACGTGAAATACAGCAGGCCAAGCGTAGCCAGCAACGCCGTCAGTCCGACCAGCCGTGTATAGCGCGGCAGTCCGAAAAATTCGCGGCAGCCGATGACCAGGGCGGCCATGCCGCCGATGAACAGCGTGCTGCTAAGGCCGATTCCCAATGCAAGACCCAGGGCGCTCGTGCTGACCAGCAAGGCAGACGCCGCGGCGAACTGCGCATTGGCGAGCCCCCACCAGTAAAGGCCGCCAGGTGCCATCCCGGGAATGCGCCGCATGGCGAAGAAAACAATCGCCATCAGAGCGGCACACATGCCGGACGTGAGAATCATGGAGTCGGTGTGGAGCATGTGCGGCGGTGAGGTAAAAGCGGCAGACAAGGGGCGAACCAGGCTGAGCGATTAGCGAGGCCGTGCGCGAGCATACGATGCCGACATGCAACTTGTCACGGTCCCGCCGAATATCGGACCCCCCTCTTCAGGAGGGTTTTTCGGTGAGGCACCCCTACCGGACTCATGGGAACGGAGGCCTGGCGGCAGCGCATTTTTGACCGAATAAATCACATTTCGTAACAAAATCAATGCTTAAGCGCATCTCTGGCGCGTGCTAGACTGCGCCGATGCCAGCCCAGCCACCCCTCCTACCCCTGCGTGCGGTTGCTTCCGTGCCCGCCTCGCTTGCCCATGCGCCGGGAGGCGGAGCCATGCGCCAGCGGGCAGGGCGCTGGCGTCAGATCATGACAATGGCGGTTACTACCTGGGTGCTGGCCGGCTGCCAGACATCGTCCCTCGCTCCCGAGTCTCCTCCGGCTGGCGTACCGCAAGCTGTGAGTGTCCCCAACGCCAAACCCGGCAAAGCGCGCGTACTGGCCAGGTCCGATGCCGACCCGGCTACGCTCGCAGCGCCGCAGTCGCCGCTGCAGCGACCGCTGGCACGTACTCCAGCGACGCGCGGGCTCAATGAGGGACTGCTGCTGCCAGACGATGAAGACAAGAGCTTCGGCAGCCTGCGCGCCGACATGGGCCTGTTCGTGCAACGTGGCATGGCGTCCTGGTATGGACCTGGCTTCCATGGCCGCAAGACGGCCAGCGGGGAACGGTTCGATATGGATGGCATGACGGCTGCGCATCCCTCGCTGCCGCTGGGCAGCTGGGTGCTGGTGCGCAATCTGCGCAATGACCGGGCGGTCGTCGTGCGCGTGACCGATCGTGGCCCGTTCGCCAAGAAACGCGTGCTCGATCTGTCCAGGGCAGCTGCCACCAAGCTCGGATTTCTCCGTCAAGGGGCGACGCAGGTCGAGATCCGCAAGCTGTCGCGCACCGAAGTCGCCGCGATTCAGCAGGCCGAAGGCGAGACGCCATCCGAACCGGCGCGCGGCGCGGTGGATATTCTGGCTGATGGGCACACAGGCGGCTGAGCGCGGGTGTCGAAATGAAGCCCTGCGGTTCCGGCCGGGGCCGAACCGGGAATCCGGATCACGATCGAACTGCCCGCGTCGTGGCATGCATGTCCGCGTGCAGGCCTATGCCGCGCGGGGATGGCGGCAGGCCATGCCGGTCCGTGCGGCAGGCTCACGCCTCCCCGCCACGGTCATCCCGGAATATCTTCTAGGACGCACCCTTGGCAGCAAGCGCTGCTGCGTACAG
>DATLHT010000269.1:0-9252 GCA_035539795.1 Burkholderiaceae bacterium | reverse complement strand
TTTCATACCCTGAGGAAACTCCATGAAGAAGTTCCATCCAAGCCGCATCGTTGCGGCGTGCCTGGTCGCGGGCCTGTCGGCCTGCGGAGGAGGCGGCAACGAATCGGCGGTCCAGGCTGACGCCGGACATGACGCGGCGGACTCCGCCTCCCGCCCCACCGTCTCTGCCGCGGCGGCATCTCCGACGGCCGAGGCGAGGGCGCGCGCATTGCTGGCCCGCATGACATTGGACGAGAAGATCCAGCTCGTGCACGGTGCCGGCCTGGGCACCTCGCCCATCGGCGGTGGCGGGTTCATCCCCGGCATTGCGCGCCTCGGCATCCCGGACATCAATGCGGCGGACTCGTCTGCCGGTGTGAACGTCTCCGGGAAGAACACCACGCCGCTGCCGGCTCCCATCGCGCTGGCCGCCAGCTGGGACAGCGAACTGGCCACGGCCTACGGGTCACTCACTGGCAAGGAACTGCGCACGCTGGGCTTCGTCCAAGGCCTGGGAGGCGGAGTGAACCTTGCCCGCGAACCCAGGAACGGTCGCACCTTCGAGTACATGGGCGAAGACCCGCTGCTCTCCGGCGAGTTCGGCGCCCTGCGCACGAAGGCCACGCAGGCGGAGAAGGTGGTGGCCACGCTGAAGCACTTCGCGTTGAACGACCAGGAGACGAACCGCTACTTCTCCAACTCCGTGGCGGACGAGCGAACGTTGCGGGAGATGCACCTGCTGCCGTTCGAGATCGGCGTGAGGAAGGCGGCGCCCGGCAACATCATGTGCGCCTACAACCTGGTCAACGGGCTCAAGGCCTGCGAGAACCCCACGTTGCTGACCGGCATCCTCAAGGGTGACTGGGCTTTCGACGGGGTGGTCCAATCGGACTGGGTCGCTGGCATCACCGACACCGTGCGGGCGGCAACGGCCGGCACGGACGAGGAGCAGCCGGGGTCGCAGGACGACTACGCCCCGAACGTCACCGGCCAGCCGACCTACTTCAACCAGAAGCTTAAGGCCGCGGTGCAGTCCGGAGCGGTTCCGCTGTCCCGCCTGGATGACATGGTGCTGCGCAAGCTGCGTGTGCTCTACCGCGTCGGCGTGATGGATGCGCCGCCGGCGCCCGGCGGTACCGACGACACGGCCGCTGGTGATGCCCTGGCGCTTCGTGCGGCCGAGCGGTCCGCCGTGCTGCTCAAGAACGACCGGGCCGCTGGCCGTTCGGAGCCGGCCCTGCCGCTGTCGAGTTCGGTGAGGTCCGTCGTCGTGATCGGAGGACATGCGGACGTCGCGGTGCTCTCGGGTGGCGGCGCTGCGGGCGTCCCGCCTCGCGATGGCAACGCCGTGGAGTGCCGGACACCGGGCGCGACCGTGATGGGCATCTTCAGCTTGTGCGCGACCTGGTACAAGTCGTCGCCGCTGGCGGCCATCCGCGCAGCGCTGCCACAAGCGACGGTGACCTACCTCGACGGCACCGATGCCGGCGCCGCGGCCACCGCCGCTGCGGCGGCTGACGTGGCGATCATCTTCGGTACGCAGTGGCAGACCGAGGCCGTTGATCTGCCCAGCTTGGCCCTGCCAAACGCCACTTCCGACCCCGCCAACCAGGGCTACGACCAAGAGGCCCTGATCAGCGCCGTGTCCGCACAGGCGAAGCAGACGGTCGTGGTGCTGCAGGCCGGCACGGCGGTGACCATGCCGTGGCTGTCCAAGGTGCATGCCGTGTTGCAGGCTTGGTACCCTGGCGTGCAGGGCGGGCGCGCCATCGCCAACCTCCTGACCGGCAAGGTGAATCCTTCGGGCAAGCTGCCGTTGACCTACCCCCGCAACGAGAGGGACCTGCCGCAGGCGGCCATCTCTGCGAACGACCCGCAGGTGGTCTATGGCGAAGGCCTGAAGATCGGGTACCGCTGGTTCGACAGCAAGGGCATCGAGCCGTTGTTCCCGTTCGGCCATGGGCTGTCGTACACCCGCTTCGAGTACGCGGGCCTGACGTCATCCGTTGCGTCGAATGGCGATGTGCGCGTGCGATTCACCGTCGCCAACGTCGGTGCGCGCTCGGGCGCCGAGGTGGCGCAGGTGTACGCCGATGGCACGGGGCTGCCGGGCGACGCGCCGCGCAAGCTGATCGGCTGGGTGAAGGTTGACCTGCGCTCGGGAGAGTCGCGCGCGGTTGAGTTGACGATCCCAGCGGGCCGGTTCGCGGTGTGGGACGGGGCTTGGAGGGTGCGAGGGACCCAGGCGACGCTCGTCGTGGGCGCGTCGTCGCGTGCGCCGAAGCTCACAGGATCGGTGACGCTCACGGGCCGGACGCTCTCCGCTCCGATGTGATGACGTAGGAGCGCGTCGGGAGACGCGCTCCTTTTTGAACTGAAGACGCATCGCAGATGCTTCAGTGGCGTGCCGAAAAGACCTTGCGCGCCGCGGGCCTCGAAGTTTTTTTGCGAGGTGGCAGAACCCGTCTTGGGTGTGTACGGACGCTGCTTCGTGAGCGATTTCGCGATGTGGGGCGACCCTCGATGGGGGTTGTCCCTTGTATTCGCGAGACGGATGGGGCGCATCCAAGGAAGCCATTTCTCGAATCGAATTGCGACGTCTATCTTCGGGGCCGCGATTGAAACGGCCCCGGCTCGGCGACGACTCCCTGTCCTGCTGGCCGGCCCACAGATTCAGGACCCGCTATGCAGATTCGCCCCCACCACTTCGTTCTCGGCTGTGCCGCGTTGTTTTCCTCTCATGGCCAAGCGGCTGTCACCGCCGAAGAAGCCGCCAAGCTGCGCGGGGAACTGACACCCCTGGGGGCGCAGAGACAAGGCAACAAAGAGGGCACCATCCCCGCCTGGACGGGGGCGCCCACGGTCATCGCCGGCGACAAGGCCGGTGGCCGTCGAGGCGACCCGTTCAAAGACGAGAAGCCGCTCTACAGCGTCACGGCCAGGAACATGGCCCAGCACGCCGACAAGCTCACCGACGGCACGAAGGCCTTGCTGACGAAGTACCCGGACTCGTTCCGGCTCGATGTCTACAAGACCTACCGCACGGCCATCGCGCCTCAGTGGGTGTACGACAACACGGCGAAGAATGCGACGCAGGCCCGGCTCGAGAAGGATGTGCCGGCAGGAGCCTACGGCGGCATTCCGTTCCCCATCCCGAAGACCGGCGGTGAGGCCATCTGGAACCACCTGCTGCGCTGGCGCGGCGTCTCCTGGGAGTCCCAGGTGAACCAGTACCAGATCACGGCGAACGGCAAGGTGGTTCTCACGTCGGACGCCACGATGAAGCAGAACATGCCGTACTACTTCGAAGACGGCTCTCTCGATACCTACCGGGGCTTCTACTGGGACATCAACCTAGTGAACGCCGGGCCTCCGATTCGTGCTGGAGAAATGCTGGTTGGGCGTGAAAGCTTCGACACCAGCAAGACCAGCACCTACATCTACCTCACCGGCCAGCGGCGCGTGCGCAAGCTGCCGAATGCTTGCTGCGACTCTCCGACGCCCGCGAGCGCCGGCGTGATGTCCTTCGACGAACTCCAGGTCTGGAGCGGTCGGACGGACCGGTTCGACTGGAAGGTGCTGGGCAAGAAAGAGATCCTCGTGCCTTACAACAGCAACCGGTTCCTGCAGGCGAAGGAGAGCGACCTGGTCACCGGTCAGCATTTGAACCCCGACCACGTCAGGTGGGAACTGCATCGCGTCTGGGTCGTCGAGGCGAAGCTGCGTGCGGGTGAACGGCACCTGGCGCCGCGCAGCGTGTACTACCTCGATGAAGACACGTGGGCGGCCGTGCTTGGCGATCGCTGGGATGCGCAGAACCAGCTGTGGAAGTCGCTCTGGACGATGAGCTATGTGATGCCGGATTTGCCTGGGACGGTGCAGCAGACGTTTGGCTACTACGACCTGCTGTCAGGGTTGGGCTACGTGGCGAACGTGCTCAATGAGAAAGCGTTCCATCAGCGGTTTACGAAGCGGTGGCCGGATGAGATGTTCACGGGCGATGGGCTTGCCTCACGGGGCGTTCGTTAACTTGACGGACCATTTGGCTGCAGCAATAGGCCTGAGTAACCGCCACTGGCGGCCGTTCAGTTGATGCAGGCGAACTAAGAGGTCAGGCTGAAGGCGACTATCGCTCCGTCTAGACGTCATGAACCGTCTGCTCAGCAGTAGACGTTCAAGGGAAAGGTTTCTACACCGAGGAGGCTTCTGCCTATCCTGCATATCTAGCAATGCAGCGCCCACACATCCATTCGCCGTCGTCGTAAATGGCACCGGTCATGTCAGTTCGCTGGTGGCACCAGCCGCATTCGGAGTAGATGGCGTTGTCCTCGTATCCGTCGCGTTCAGGCTCCCTATAGCCCTTCTGGTTTGACGGCAGAAGCTTCGGATCTGGCGTCGTGGCGAACCTTCCGCAGTTGCTGCACCAGTAACCACCGTGGTGCTCAATCGTGCTGGCCCTCTTGCAGAACGGGCACACCACCTGACCTTGAGTCACGAGCGGCACCACAGTGGTGGCAGGCAAAAGCTCCGCAATGTTCTCTACCCGTCTGCAGCTCATGCCGCTGGCGTTCAGGTGATTGAGAAGCGGATCAAAGCCTTTGTCACCACTGAGCACAAAGCATTCAGTGTCTGGCGCCGTCTCAAATGTCCGACCCAGCTCAAATGCAATGTGAAAATCCAAGGCGTTCTTGCCTGCCCCAGAGATCTTCAAAAAGTCCACGCGACTGAACCTATGTGGTGTTGTGGACTTCTTCGAGGCCTTGGGTGGGTTCTGGTTCGCACCCACAAAAATGATGGCCCTGAAGCTCTCGTCTAGTAACGACAGATCAACCTTGTGCTTGTTCTCCAGGTCAACCAGCAGAAGCTTCTTGGTCATGTCGTTACCTTGCCGGAAGGTGCCGCTGCTCGCCAACTATGGTCAGGGTCTTGGCGCCACGGGTCATTGCGACATATAGATCCTTCGCGTCCAGAGTGTCTGCATCGAGGATGACCGCATGGTCGTACTCCAGCCCCTTCACCAGCAGAGTTGTGCCGATGAGCTTGCGGTGGCTGATCGGCCTCCCCGTGTTCCTCATGTCGCGTTGGTACAAGTTTGCCGCGTCCGTCAGCGTCGCCTCTCCGCCGTCAATGTGAATCTTCAGCACGTTGAGGAAGCGATACAGCAGATCGCGACGGTAGGTGGACGTTTCGGGGTTGTCCTTTACCACCAAGAAGAAGGATCTGAGGTGCGCACTGGTCGGCTCCTTCAGGTACGCATTCGCGGCATGCAGGACCAACGGATACTTGGTCCCCTTGCTCTGCTTCGCGACCTCGCCTCTCTTCGTGCCGGCGGTCAAGATGTCGCCTACACCAGTAAAGCACTTCTTGGCGAACTCGAGCGCCAGCAGGAAGCCCAGTTGGATTGTCTTGGCCGCGACCAGTTTCTTAAGAAATGAATGGAGTTCTTTGCCTTCAACCTCTTCAATGGAGGAGAACCGCCCACCCATGGTTCTTGCCAAAATGTGGGTCTTGTTCTTGGACTGCTGATCGCCGCCATGAAGAGCGATCACACTTTCGTTGTTCCCAAGCAATCCAATGAGCGAGGAATACTGCTTTGATGCCAAGAATTCAGGGGTCGTGTGGACACGTTTCACGCATGCGGGCAAGGCGTTCAGAAGGTCGATCTTTTGGCCTTTTTCCAGGGTCTCCCTTGCCTTCTTGAGCCAAGCTCCTAGGTCCGGATCGCCGGCAGTTTTCCAGCGCCATGGCTCCACCAACTGACCGAGGCACACGAAGGTCGGGTAGACACTCACGGCCCAATCGACAGGCCTGCCTTCGTCACCACCGAAGTCAAAGATGGCTTGCATAGGATCACCGAGAATTCGGCACGGCATGAACTCAGCGAAGGCACAGACTAGGTGGTGCTGCAGGTCGGAGCAGTCCTGGTACTCGTCCACATAGACACCGGCGTAGGTGGCAGCGACAACGCGGCGAACGAACTGCTTGCTCAGGAGCCCAGAACAGCACTCGTAGAGCTTGTTCCACTGCTTGCTGGTTGGGTGCTCTGCCTTCCACCCTGAAGTCTTCGGGTAGGCTAGGCAAAGCCGAAGCGACCAACTCGCAATTGTGTCGATTTGGTACTTGGAAGCAGGCACGCCAAGAGCAGCCATCTTGGTCTTGATGGAGTTCACACCCGCGAAGGTGTGGGTCAAGATTAGCTGGCGTTTGGTAGCAGCTTTCACTGCCATGGCGATGAGATGTGTCTTGCCGTAGCCTGCAGGCGCTATCACATACCCCTTGGTAGTGAAGTCGTTGAGCTTGAGAGCCAGTTCCTCAGACATGCTCCGCCCAAGTCCAAAGCGCCTCCAGTTCGACGGCCAAATTCTTCTTCACAAAAGCGGCATCGTTGAACGCAGGGCTCACGACCTTGAACCACTGATCCCCCCGCGTGGTGTCCTTGAACCAACCGGCCTTTTTCGCGGCGGACCCAATAGCGATTCGCAGCTTCGCACTCTCAGGCCATTTCTCAAAGTCTGGATCAAGTGCTTCCTGAACTCTGGAGCGCACTTGGTCGTAAACAGGGAAACTCAGCTCATTCTGCGCCAGCTTCAAGCTACCCACGACGCTCACCCAAGGCAGATCTTGGAATGCTCGCTGCTCCAGGGAGTACCTGTCGCTCCACACATGCACGGGGACACCGAGCTTCTTGAGTTCCGCGGCATCAGCGGTCGAAAACTGATCTTCAGCGTCTGCATCCGCAAGCACTGAGACATCGTATCCGAGCGACTTGAACGCCTTTGCCAAATCCTTGATCTTGCTGCCCCCCCTCGCGTCCAAAAGAGCAACGCCGTGGTAGGACAGTGGATCCTTTCCCTTGCCGACTTGGTGATCGTCAAAACCTCGCACGAACCCAACTTCGGTAGCGCCTTCACAGACCACAACCTTCTTCGCCAAGAATGCTTCGGTGCTGGACCGAATCTTTCCCTGCACTTCAAGCTGTTCCAGACCGTCTTTGGCTGCTGAAATTATGTGCACGACCCCTCCCTTGTTGTGCACGACGTACAGCTCGTTTGTGGTGAGTTCCCGCAGCACAGTGGGTGAGTGCGTGGTGAGGAAGTATTGACCTCGCTGGTCCTCACGGACGTGCTTGATCAGGCGGGTGATTCGATGGGGCTCCAAGCCGAACTCCACCTCGTCAAATAGCGTGATGTGGCCTTCTTCCAACCCCATCTTCTGAATGCCGCACAGCAGCATTCGCCGCGATCCAAGACCTAGCTGACGAAGAGGAATGTCACCGTCGTGGAGGGCCAGCCCACCCACCTTCAGGTTGATGGACGCTAGGTCAAGGTGAGCTTTGTACGCGTCCGACACCGGCACACCCAACAGTTTTGCGACGTCTTGAGACTTCTCAGCCGCCGCATCGAAATTCTTGAGGGTGACAGGCCGGTTCGCCTCCAAAGAGGCTCTGGCCGTGCGAGAGGCCGTTGCCAGCAGCTCGTTCAGGCTCTGTGCTTCAGTGAGCTTCGCCAATGCCGTGCCTGTAGCCCATGAAAGCTGCTTCTCGCTGTAGGCACCGATAAGGCCGACGCTGACCTTGTTCCTATCGCCCGGTCTGAACGGAACACCCTCAGGGTGGCGATCACAAACAACCACCCACTTGGGCTCAAGATCTTTGTCGACCGTCAGTCGCACCGTCAGGACACTCTCAAGGTGATCTTCAGGTTCGTCAGTGAGCTTGAGGGCATCAGAATTCCAGCCACGGAGGTACTGGCCGTACTTGTCCAGGGCGCTGAAGGCCTCGGTCAATGCTCCAATAGTGATCTCTATGACGATGGAGTCGGCTACCTTGCACTGGTAGAAATCTGCGTCACTTAGGATCAAGTTCCACTGGGGATAGAAGGCAAACCTAATGGCCTCAAGGATGGTGGATTTAGAAGAGTCCCCTTTTCCAATCAGGCAGAAGATGTCTGCGTTGGGGAGGCTCCAGTCAAGCTGTTTCACGCCCCGAAAGTTTTTGATTTCTATTTTTCTGATCTTCACCGAGCAAGCTCCTCCAGAACATCACCTATGAACTGGGCTACTGCAATGCTCTCCCAAGCACCGCATGGAACGTCTCTTCGCCCACTCCCCTCATCATAGATACATCTCGTCACGCTGCCGGCAAACGGCGGCACCAGACCTCAGAAAAGTTGCCCACTCAATCCCCCGGATTCTCTAGACAGCTCGAAGCCGTTCGGAATACCTCGCGAACTCTTCGTTTACGTCTGCATGCCGTGGTATTCCCTAGGTGCGCTTGCGGGATGATTTGGCGGCGCGCGCGTTCCGTTGTGCCAAGAACTCCACGGTGGCCGCGTCCACTTGTGGCAAGTTCTCATGCAGTCGCTTGAGCAGTTCGATCAACGTGTTGACCTCCGCATCGGACAGCACCGAGAGGAATGCGCGCTCCCGAGCCAGTGCGACCTGGAGCACATCGTCATGCAACGTGCGCCCCTTGGGCGTCAGTCTGGCCAGCCGAACTCGACCATCCATCGCGTCCAGCCCAAACGTGATGTAGCCCTGGTCGTTCATGGATTTAAAGCAGCGGCTGACCGCGGCCTTGTCCATGCCGATCACCCGCGAGACCTGCTGTGCACTCACCTCCGATTCGACAGCAAGAAGAACCAGACACCGCCAGACCTCGATGCCGATGTTGAACTCGCTCAGGTAGTGCTGTGACGCACCTCGAGACAGCTTGTTGGAAATCCAGCTCAGGTACGCGGGAACGTACCGCTCGAGATCGACGTTGGCCGGCGCCTCGAAGTCAGGCTCAGGAGGAGTCGAAGCGGCCTTGCGTCGAGCGGGCATGGTCAGGTGCGTGCGAGTGTGATGTGGGCTCTGAAGACTGTATCGCAGGCGGACTCAGTGCGAGACACCGACCAAGCGTTCCAGGGTCGGAGCATCCTCGCGCAGTTGATTTGCCGCAGCATCGTGCACCACCGCGCCGTGGTCGAGGATCACGGCGCGCCTGGCATAGCCCAGCGCCTCGTCGACCTGCTGCTCCACGATCACGACAGTCAGGTCGGCGTCGCCGAGCGAGCGGAACGCCTGCAGCAGCTCCTGCCGCAGCAAGGGGGCGAGACCCTCCAACGGTTCGTCGAGCAACAGGAGCCGTGGTTTCCCCAGCAGGGCGCGGGCGACTGACAGCATCTGCTGCTCGCCGCCGGAGAGGTGGAGCCCGTTGTTACGGCGGCGTTCCGCGAGCCGGGGAAAGAGGGTGTACGCCTCGTCAAGTGCGGAGCGGGGACGGCCCTTCAA
>DATLHT010000268.1:0-7590 GCA_035539795.1 Burkholderiaceae bacterium | reverse complement strand
GTTTCAGGCATTCGTGATCGGCATGCTTGTGGTGCAGCGTCCAGGGCACGTTGCCGCCCAGCAGCTTCTGCTCGATGCCGACCATCAGCGTGCCGACGTACAGGCCCTTGCTCATCCACTGCTTGAAGTTGCGCGCCTTGTGCAGTTCCTCGTGCAGCCACGAGTTCTTGAAGGCTTCCGGATAGCGACTCAATTCATCGTGCTGGCGGCCTTCCTGGATCGCGCCATAAGCGGCTTCCGCCACCAGCATGCCGGTCTTGATGGCCGCGTGGCTGCCCTTGATGCGCGACGCGTTCAGGAAGCCGGCTTCGCAGCCCGCCAGTGCGCCGCCCGGGAACACCAGCTTGGGTAGGCTCATCAGTCCGCCGGCGGTAATGGCGCGCGCGCCATAGCTCACGCGCTTGCCGGTTTCCAGGTATTTGCGGATTTCCGGATGGGTCTTGAAACGCTGGAACTCCTCGAACGGCGACAGGTATGGATTCTGGTACGACAGGCCGACCACGTAGCCGATCACCACCTGGTTGTTCTCCATGTGATAGAAGAACGAGCCGCCGTAAGTGTCGCTGTCCAGCGGCCAGCCGGCCGTGTGGATGACCAGGCCCGGCTGATGCAGCGCCGGGTCGATTTCCCAGATTTCCTTGATGCCGATGCCATAGGTCTGCGGGTCGCTGTCAGCGTTCAGGCCAAATTTCTGCATCAGCTGGCGACCCAGATGGCCACGCGCGCCTTCGCAGAACAGCGTGTACTTGGCATGCAGTTCCATGCCGAGCTGGAAGTTCTCGGTCGGCTGGCCATCCTTGCCGATGCCCATATTGCCGGTGGCCACGCCCTTGACCGAACCGTCGTCGTTGTACAGCACCTCGGCTGCCGGGAAGCCGGGGAAAATTTCCACGCCCAGCGCTTCGGCTTGCTGGCCGAGCCAGCGTGTCACATTGGCCAGGCTGATCACATAGTTGCCGTGGTTCTGGAAACAGGCCGGCAGCATCCAGTTCGGCACGCGGCGAGCCGAAGTTTCCGTCATGAACAGGAAGCGGTCTTCCGTCACCGGCGTGTTTAGCGGTGCACCGCGCTCCTTCCAGTCGGGGAACAACTCGGAAATCGCGCGCGGGTCCATGACAGCGCCCGAGAGGATATGGGCGCCGACCTCGGAGCCTTTTTCCAGGACGCAGACATTGATCTCATTGCCTTTTTCCTGCGCCAGCTGCTTGAGCCGGATGGCTGCCGACAGGCCAGCCGGACCGCCGCCGACGATCACCACGTCGTACTCCATGGCCTCGCGCGGACCGTACTGCTCCAGGAGATGTTGATCCATTGTTGACAACTCTTGTATTGGGGACGCGGTCAAAATGACTCTGGCAGGGTCATGCGGATGCTCGGCGCGGCTGACGTGATGCGTCGTCGCGCACGTGCGGCTCGGGCATGCGCCGGTACGCGCCTGCTGCGCAGCGGACGCTTGCGATCCGGAAGCATCCGCTGTGGCCAGAAACGCCTTGTTCCGCTTGATCGCGTCGCTCGATGATCAGAGGATGGAAGCGGTTCCCTGAAGACCCGTTCCAGCGTTTAGAATGCATTGTCCGGGAAGCCTTTTACCGGCGCAAGCTTTTTTTGGAACGGTCGTTCGTTTCTGGGAAACACAGGCTTGCGGGACACAAAACTCTGGGATGCGGGGGCGACATGGGGCTGTCAATCAATCTGGAAGGCAAGGTGGCGCTGGTGACGGGTGCCTCGAGTGGTCTGGGGGCGAGATTTGCGGAAGTGCTGGCGGCCGCCGGCGCCAAGGTCATCCTGGCCTCGCGGCGCGTCGAGCGGCTCAAGGAGCTGCGCGCCGATATCGAATCGCGCGGCGGCAGCGCACACGTGGTGCGGCTGGACGTCAGCGATCCGGAGAGTATCAATGCGGCGGTGGCTCACGCTGAGACTGAAGCCGGTGCCATCGATATCCTGATCAACAATTCCGGGATTTCAACCACCCAGCGTCTCGTCGATGTGACGCCGGACGATTTCGACGACCTGTTCGACACCAACACACGTGGCGCCTTTTTCGTGGCCCAGGCCGTGGCCAAACGCATGATTGCGCGAGCGAAGGGTGCTGAGAAAAATGGCCATCCGCTGGCCCAGTCACGCATTGTGAATATTGCGTCGGTCGCGGGGTTGCGCGCATTTTCACAAATTGGTGTGTATTGCATGAGCAAGGCGGCCGTCGTCCATATGACCAAGGCCATGGCGTTGGAATGGGGCAAGTTCGGCATCAACACGAACGTTATCTGCCCCGGCTATATCGAGACCGAGATCAACCAGCATCACTGGGAGACCGACGGTGGCCGCAAGGTGATCGACACGCTGCCGCGCAAGCGCATCGGCACGCCGGAGGATCTGGACGGGCTGCTATTGCTGCTGTCTTCGGATGCTTCGCAATTCATCAACGGTGCGGTGATCACCGCCGACGATGGCATGAGCGTGGGGACATGAAGCAGTTGTTTACACACGACCTCAGCGTCCGCTGGGGCGATATGGATGCGCAGCAGCATGTCAATAACTCGGTATTTTTTCGCTATGTAGAGGATGCGCGTGTCGCGTGGCTCATGGCGCTGACCGAGGGCTGGCGTGGTCTGGATGGGCAGTCATCCGTGGTTGTGCACACTGCCATGACCTTTCTGCAGCCAGTACATTACCCCGCGCGCCTGCGGTTGACCCTGCATGGCGGGAACGTGGGGCGCAGCAGCTTCGAGACCACGGTGACCATTCAGCAGCTCGATGCACATGGCCAGCCTGGCGCGCCGGTGGCAGAGGGGTCGGCCAAGATCGTCTGGTGCGACCAGGCGACCGGCAAATCCATGCCGCTGCCGGAGATTGTGAGGGCGCATCTAGGCTGAAGCTGGCCTGTCAGGCGAGACGGCCGGTCAGTTAGTTACCGGTCAGCCGCTGCACCAGTTCCGTGGCGGTTCCTGCACCGAATTTCTTCATCAGGCGAGCACGATAGATATCCACGGTGCGCGGACTGATCTCGAGGATGCGGCCAATCTGCTTGCTCGTTCGCCCGTTGACCAGCTGGGCCGCGATATCGCGCTCGCGCGGCGTCAGTTCCGTCGTCACTACTCGGCGCGCCGACAGATCCTCGAACGTCCAGATGCCTGCGCCGAGGGGCTGGGCCCGGTCGAGCGCGCGGCCCGTGACATGGCACCAGAACAGCTCGCTGCTCGCCCGTTTCATGATGCGTTCATCTGAATAAGTACCATGGCTATGCATGACCGGAACGATGCGTGCCCCAGTGCGCTCGTATTCATCGGAGGATGGGTAGAGCAGTGCGAAGGTCTGGCCGACCATGGCCTCGCGCGGATAGCCGAAGATCCGGGCGACTTCCGCATTGCAATCCTCGATGATGCGATCGCGTGACAGCACCATGCCCACGGGGGCGAGTTGAAAAGCGGTTTGGTAAGCGATGGCGGGCATATGCAATAGTACGTATTGAAGCGCTGCGGACACCTTCGTATCCTTGCACAGGAACGAAAATTGTACAGTGACACCGGGACCAGACCGCGCTCATGCCGAACGCGGCCGCACCGGATCGATGGGAGAACAATGATGAACAAAGTCTATGCCAGTGCCGCCGAGGCACTCGCCGGGGTGGTCGCCAATGGCCAGACCATCGCGGTGGGCGGTTTCGGCCTGTGCGGTATTCCGGAAGCCCTGATCGTCGGCCTGCGTGACAGCGGTGTGCGCGACCTGACCTGTATCTCCAACAATGCCGGTGTAGACGGCTTTGGCTTGGGTCAATTGCTGGCGACGCGCCAGGTCCGCAAGATGATTTCTTCGTATGTGGGCGAAAACAAGGAGTTTGAGCGCCAGTTCCTGGCTGGTGAACTCGAACTGGAATTCACGCCCCAGGGCACGCTGGCGGAAAAGCTGCGGGCTGGCGGTGCCGGCATTCCGGCATTCTTCACCAAAACGGGCGTCGGCACCGTGGTGGCAGAAGGCAAGGAACTGCGCGAATTCGATGGCCAGACCTATGTCATGGAACGTTCGTTGACAGCCGATGTGGCGCTGGTCAAAGCATGGAAGGCCGACAAGGCTGGCAACCTGGTGTACCGTCGCACCGCGCGCAACTTCAACCCGATGTGTGCCATGGCCGGCAAGATCACCATCGCCGAAGTCGAAATCGTAGTGGAAACCGGCGAACTCGATCCGGACGAGATCCACACGCCGGGCATCTTCGTGCAGCGCATCGTGCACAACGCCACCCCCGAAAAACGTATCGAACAGCGCACCGTGCGCGCCGGTTGAGGAGAGCAAGATGGCTTGGACCCGTGATGAAATGGCCGCGCGTGCGGCGCAGGAGCTGGAAGACGGTTTCTATGTCAACCTCGGCATCGGCCTGCCGACGCTGGTCGCCAACCACGTGCCGGACGGCATGGAGGTGTGGCTGCAGTCGGAAAACGGCCTGCTCGGCATCGGCCCGTTCCCGACCGAGGCGGAAGTTGACGCCGACATGATCAATGCCGGCAAGCAGACCGTGACGACGCTGCCGGGCTCGTCGATTTTCTCGTCCGCGGATTCGTTTGCGATGATCCGCGGCGGACACATCGATATCGCCATCCTCGGCGCCATGCAGGTCAGCGAGAAGGGCGATCTCGCCAACTGGATGATCCCCGGCAAGATGGTAAAAGGCATGGGCGGCGCCATGGACCTCGTGGCTGGCGTCGGTCGCGTTGTGGTGCTGATGGAGCACACTGCAAAGAAAAAGGATGGCTCGGAAGACCTGAAGATCCTCCCGGCCTGCACGTTGCCGCTGACCGGTGTCGGCGTGGTCGACCGGATCATCACCGACCTGTGCGTGCTCGAAGTGACGGACGGCGGCCTTAAGCTGCTGGAGACCGCTCCCGGCATCAGCCGCGAGGAAGTGCAGGCCAAGACGGGCGTGAAGCTGCTGTAAGTTCATCCCGCGTACGGCGGAACTGCAAGCGCGGGCGCTTGCTGCACGGCGCACAGGACCGGCATGGTCCTGTGCGCCGTTTTTCCTTTACAGGCGGCCTGCGGTCCCGGCGTATGCCTTATACACCGCCGACTTGCCATCGGCCTGAACGAGCAGCACGTTATACGGATCGACTCGTCCGCTTGTCACTTCCATGCCGGGCGATCCCACCGGCATGGCCGGTACCGCCAGACCCAGCGCGGCCGGCCGCTCCGCCAGCAGACGCTTGATCTCGCTGGCCGGTACATGACCCTCCAGCACATAATTGCCCACCTTGGCGGTATGGCACGAGCCAAACTTCTCCGGCATGCGCAGCTTCTGGCGCATGGTGCCGGTGTCTTCCACATCGTGCGCCCGCACGGTAAAGCCGCTTTTCTGCAGATGCTCGATCCATGCGCCGCAGCAGCCGCAGGTCGGGCTCTTGTAGACGTCGATCACGGGAAGCGGCGTGGCTTTCTGAGCGAATGTGGGAATTGCCACCACGGCGGTGCTGGCAGCGAGAAATTGCAGTAGGGTACGACGTTGCAAAATCATATGGATGTTCCAAATATCAAACATGCGGAAAGTCCGCGTTGAGAAGACGTTGCGGCAGTGGTTGTGCGGCGAGCACCATTCCGTCGGTATGAGTGTCACGGTCTGCTCGAAGATACAGTCAGCAAACGGTGCTGCTAGCCTGCTATGCACCCATGCCAGCAGCCAGGCATGTCGGCGAAGTATCGGATGGCGTCGGCGGCCGCGGGAGTGCGGCCGGAATAAAAGAGCGGTAATGATTCTGCGTGAAGCCGGGCGGAGCCTGCGGCTGGGAGGCAAAGCCTGCTGGCCGGGCGTCAGCCGGAGCGGTCCCGTGCAGCGTGCATAACGGGCAATCGCTGCAATGCGAGCTGGACGGTGCGCTATCACGGTCCTGATCCGTTGTGCCAGTTTCCAGGCAGCCGCCACAGGTCATCGATCCTGAGAGTGCCATACCAGTTGGTATGGTCGTGTTGCCGGCAGGCATGCAGTTGCCCAGCGTGGCGTTGGCAGCTGTCAGGTAAAAACTCGCAAGCACAGCCAGCAGGGCACACAGCATGGTGTGCCAGCGGATGTAAAGAAGCGAGCGCAAGACTGCCATCATCTGGTGCCGTGATATCGGCGCGGTTACTGGGCGACCCAGCCGCCATCCATATTCCACGCCGCCCCGCGCACCTGCGCAGCCGCTTCGCTGCACAGGAAGACGGCCAGCGCGCCCAGTTGCTCCGGCGTCACGAACTCACCCGACGGCTGCTTTTCCATCAGCAGTTCGCGCTTGGCCTGTTCGACCGGGATATGCCCGTTCTCTGCACGTGCATCGACCTGTTTCTGCACTAGCGGCGTGAGTACCCAGCCCGGGCAGATGGCATTCACGGTGATGCCGGTGTGCGCGGTTTCCAGCGCCCCGGTCTTGGTCAGGCCGACGATGCCGTGCTTGGCGGCGACATAGGCTGATTTCTGCGCCGAGGCCACCAGCCCGTGGGCCGAGGCGATATTGATGATGCGCCCCCAGTTCTTTTTCCGCATGCCGGGAATCGCCAGCCGCATCGTGTGGAAGGCCGACGACAGGTTGATGGCGATGATGGCGTCCCAGCGGTCGACTGGAAAATCCTCGATGTTGGCGACGTGCTGGATCCCCGCGTTGTTGACGAGGATATCCACGCCGCCGAAATCCGTTTCCGCATAGGCCATCATGGAGGCGATCTGCTCGGCCTTGCTCATGTCGGCATTGTGATAGCCGGTGCGGATGCCATGCGCCGCGCCCGTCTGGGCAATCTCCGCCCGGGCCGCATCCACGTCTCCGAAACCGTTGACGATGATATGCGCCCCCTGTGCGGCCAGCGCCTTGGCGATGCCGAGGCCGATACCACTGGTGGAGCCGGTGACGAGTGCTGTCTTGCCGTTGAGCATGAGGATTCCCCTGGGCTGAGATGGCGAACGTGGTGGATGCCGCCACGCCGGGCGCAGCAGCCATGCCGATTCCAGCATTGTAATGGCTGCAGCGTACAATCCTGTTTTCGACAGCGTCCGGCGCGCGCCGTTCGCGACCCGGAGTGAGGAGACCGCATGCCAGCTTCGCCACGCCTTTCCACCGTGCAGTGCCTGAGCCCTGCCGGACTGCACCGCATGGCCTACCACGAGTGGGGTGATCCGGCCAATCCGCGCGTGCTGGTGTGCGCCCACGGCCTGTCGCGGACCGGTCGCGATTTCGATGTGCTGGCCCAGACACTCAGCCACGAGTACCGCGTGATCTGCCCCGATGTCGTGGGCCGCGGCCGGTCCGACTGGCTGGCCAATCCTGCGTACTACACCATCCCGCAGTATGTGGCCGACATGGTGACGCTGATCGCGCGCCTCAACGTCGACAAGGTTGACTGGTTCGGCACCTCGATGGGCGGCCTGATCGGGATCAGCCTCGCCGGCCAGGCCGGGTCGCCGATCGGCAAGCTGCTGCTGAACGATGTGGGGCCGCGCATGACCGAGACCTCGCTGACGCGCATCGGTGCGTATCTCGGCTTGCCCGTGCGCTTCAAGACCTTCGACGAGGGCCTGAACTATCTGCATACGATCAGCGCATCGTTTGGCCACCATACGCCGGAACAGTGGCGCGA
>DATLHT010000267.1:0-12152 GCA_035539795.1 Burkholderiaceae bacterium | reverse complement strand
GTCAAGATGTCGGTCGCCTTCACCTACTATGGTGCGAACAACCAGCCGGTGCCCGGCTCCCGCACCGAGGCGGGCGGGAGCGTGGCGGTGCCGGCGGCAGTCGGCCTGTCCTGAGTTACGACCGGCGAAGCCTGGCCCGGTTGCGCGAGGCACTTGCCGCATGCCCGCAGGCTGCCTGCTTTCCGCCCGGTAGCCCGGAAAAGGTGTGCGGTACCATTACGGCTTGGGCGTTGCCGCCTGAGGCGCGCCCGCATTGACCTGCACCCCGATCGGTCCGGCCTGTACCCTCTGCATGTGTGCGGCGACCGACCCGTCCCAACGGTTTGGAGCGTTATGACCTTGATGTCGTCCCGTATTCTGACGGCCTGCCGCATGGCAGTGCCGGCGAGCATTCTGGCTGTGCTGACAGCGTGTTCCTCCTTGTCTTCCGGACCGGTGGAACCCGGCCACTATCGTGTACAACGCGGCGATACGCTATATCGCATCGCATCCAAGCATGGCCAGCGTGTGGCTAACCTGGTGCGCTGGAATAACCTGGCCGACGCGAACCGCATCGAGGAAGGTCAGGTCCTGCGCGTTGTTCCGCCGACGGCGCACGCCGGTACCAGCGATGGCTCGGCCCCGGCCCCGGTGGCAACAGTGCCGCCTGCCGCTGGTGGAGGCGAGAGCGCCGCGGTGGGCGAACTGGGGGCCGGTTTTGCCCTGCAATGGCCGGCACGCGGGCAAGTCATCGGACGCTATGACGGCAAGTCGAACCGCGGTATCGACATTGGCGGCGAGCGCGGGGAACCGGTCCTGGCGGCACACGAGGGTCGCGTCATTCATGTCGGGCCGCTGCGCGGCTATGGCAACCTGGTCATCCTCAAGCTGAACGATCGTTATCTGTCGGCCTACGCCCACAACGAGCGAGTGCTGGTGCGCGAACAGGAGACGGTGGCGCGTGGCCAGAAAATCGCGGAAATGGGCAGTTCCGATACCGATCGCGTGAAACTCCACTTCGAGTTTCGCCGTGACGGAAAACCGATCGATCCGACCCGTTTTCTCTCGCTGCGCTAGCGTGATGTTTCAAGCTTGTAACCACTGTAACGATGCATCGCATCTGAGTGTTTGCCAGCGTTGTGATTTTCCCTGAAACGTCCTATTGTCCACATACGGGCACGAAATATCGCGCACGCTTCCCTTGCCGTGTGCATAGCAAGATGCTCGACCGGGCATGTGATTCACACATGGTTTTTTGAGCGGACGTTGCTGCGAGGAGCAGCCGCGCAACAGGGACACACCATCATGAGTGAGCTATTCAAGCAATTGCGCGCAGTGCGAAAGTCGCGTCGCCTCAAGCAGGAGGAGGTGGCCCAACGCGCCGGGATTTCTCGCGAGGCCTATCTGCGTGCCGAATCAGGGCAGGCGGATCCCAGAATGTCGACCTTCGTGTCCGCCTGCAATGCCCTGGGGCTGGATGTGTTCATGGTCCCGCGGCATCTGAGTCCCGAGATCACGGCGTTCCTTCAGGCCAACGACGCCATTCCTGACGAAAATGCGGGCCGACGCGGTAGCAGCCAGCCGGCTGCATTGGCGCGCGATAGCGGCGCATCTGCGCCACCCGCGACAGAAGCGGGGGCGGCTGCCGGCGGTGCGGGTGGCTCGGGAGGCGGAGCAGAATCCTCCTCACCCCCGTTGAACAAGGTCTGACGCACGTCGAATGACCATCAGGCAGGCGCATGCCACGGCGTGCGCCTCGACATGCCCCGCTGCAGACGGGGCATGCGCTTTATTCTATTGCCGTGGCGTCGAGAATTCGAAACTCGGTGCGCTGGCGCCTTCATTCTGATTGCCCGCGGGTGGCAACGACAGCTCCCGTAGTGTTCCGTTGCCACGTTCTTCACTCCGATCCCCGCCCAACTGCAGTTCGCGCACGACCGAACGGTCCTGCTGCATGCGCTTGTCCACACTGACCAGTGCCGGGAAAGCAATAATGAGCGCCACCACGATGAGCTGGATGACCACAAACGGTACCGCGCCCCAGTAGATATCACTGGTCTTGACGGTACGCGGCGCAACGGAGCGTAGGTAAAACAGGGCAAAACCGAATGGCGGGTGCATGAACGACGTTTGCATGTTGACGCCGATCAGTACGCCGAACCAGATCAGGTCGATGCCGAGCTTGTCGGCCACGGGTCCGACCAACGGGATCAGGATAAAGGCGAGTTCAAAGAAATCGAGGAAGAAGGCCAGCAGAAAAAACAGCACGTTCACCACGATCAGGAAGCCAAGCTGGCCACCCGGCAAGGCGGTCAGCAGATGTTCCACCCACAGATGGCCATCGACGGCGTAGAAGGTCAGGGAAAAGACGCGCGCACCGATCAGGATGAAAATCACGAAGGCCGACAGCCGCAGGGTCGACTCCATGGCCTGCCGCAGCAGCGGCAGCGCCAGGCGCTTCTTGGCAAGCGCCAGCACCAGCGCGCCGAACGCACCCATGCCGCCGCCTTCCGTCGGGGTCGCCACGCCGATGAAGATGGTGCCGAGTACGAGAAAGATGAGTGCCAGCGGCGGGATCAGCACGAACGTGACCTTCTCCGCCATTCTCGACAGAAGGTTCAGGCGTAGCACGCGGTTCACCACTGCGATGCAGAAGGCCAGGACGATGCCCGCGCCGATGGCGACTACCAGCCGCTCGTCAAGCGGTCCGCCGGGTTTGTAGCGTAACCCTGTCACAGCGCCAACTGCGGCAGCCAGCACCGTCAGCACCAGGACCGACCGCACGCCGGAACGCCCATCTGCTTCGCGGAAGATGCGCGCCTCCGGTGGCAGGGCCGGAGCAGCCGCTGGCTTGATCACGCTGACGATAAAGACATACGCCATATACATCCCGGCCAGCAGCATGCCTGGAATGAAGGCTCCCTTGTACATGTCGCCCACCGACCGGCCGAGCTGGTCGGCGAGCACTATGAGAACGAGTGACGGCGGGATGATTTGCGCGAGCGTGCCGGATGCAGCGATGACGCCGGTAGCCAGGCGTTTATCGTACTGGTACTTCAGCATCAGCGGCAGCGAGATCAGGCCCATGGAAATGACCGATGCGGCTACCACGCCGGTGGTGGCAGCCAGCAATGCACCGACGAAGACCACGGCATAGGCCAGCCCGCCGCGGATGGGACCGAACAGCTGACCGATAGTATCGAGCAGATCCTCGGCCATGCCCGAACGCTCGAGGACCAGTCCCATGAACGTAAAGAACGGGATGGCCAGCAGCGTATCGTTTTCGATGATACCGAACAGACGGTTGGGCAGGGCTTGCAGCAATGCCGGCTGGAGCAGACCCAGCTCGATGCCGAGGAAGGCGAACAGCAGGCCGTTTGCGGCGAGGGCGAACGCGATCGGGAAACCTGACAGCAGAAAGATCACCAGCGAGACGAACATGATGGGCGCCATGTTCGCGATGAGGAATTCCGTCATGGCTGGCGTGTGCTCACGGTTGCAGATCGTTGGACCCGCGCCCGGCGTCGGCTGCCGGCTCGTGGCCAGCGCGGCGAAACGCCGAGGCGGGCAGGTGGCCGCGCAGGTAGGCGATGCGCTTGATCAGTTCGGACAACGCTTGCAGGATCAGGAGGACAAAACCGCCAACGATCAGGAATTTGGCAGGCCAGCGTACCAGGCCGCCAGCGTTGCCGGATTTCTCACCGGACACGAAGGCATCCCACGCATACGGCGTGGCAAACCACAGGATGACAACGCTGATGGGCAGCAGGAACAGGCAAAGCCCGCCGACGTCGATCCAAACCTGGGCTCGCTCTGGAAAGCGCCCGGTGACGACGTCGATGCGCACATGCTCATCACGTTTCAGCGTGTAGCCGGCACCCAGCAGGAAGATCGCGGCAAACAGATACCACTGCAGCTCCAGCCAGGCATTCGAGCTGCTATGCAGGCTGTACCGAATCACGGCATTGCCGGCGCAGATCAGCACGGCCAGCAGGACCAGCCAGCTGGTCCAGCGACCGATGGCTTCGCTCAGGGCATCGATCGCCCGGGAAAATCCCATGAGAGCCGCCATGGCGCCTCCTGGTTGAGATGGCCGCAGCATGTGCAGCCGGTATCGACAGTGACTGCGCTGCGGGTTTACAGCTTGTGCTGGAAGCTGAATTGCGAGAACGCCTGCTCCGTCACGTTGAACCAGGCGGCTTCGTTGTTGCGGTATACCCGCCAGTCGTCGAAGATTTTCTTGAAGGCAGGGTTCTTCTCGCGCTCTTCCGCATAGGCCTCCTGCGTGGCCTTGAAGCATGCCTCGAGGATTTCCCGGGAGAACGGACGGAGTTTCACGCCGTTTTCCAGCAGGCGGGCGAGGGCCTGTGGATTCAGATGATCATACTTGGCTGTCATCTGCGTATGGGCTTCGAGCGAGGCGGTTTCGATCGCGGCCTGGTACAGCGGTGGCAGCTTTGCCCATTCTTTCGCGGATATGTAGAAGGACAGTTGCGCGCTGCCTTCCCACCAACCCGGGTAGTAATAGTAGGGTGCGACCTTGTGGAATCCGAGCTTCTCGTCATCATACGGACCCACCCATTCGGCGGCATCGATGGTGCCTTTTTCCAGGGCTGGATAGATGTCGCCACCCGCAATCTGCTGCGGCACCACGCCCAGACGTGAGAGCACGGCCCCGGCAAAACCCGCGATCCGGTACTTGAGCCCCTGCAGGTCCGCCACCGTGCGGATTTCCTTGCGGAACCAGCCACCCATCTGTGCGGAGGTGTTCCCGCCGAGGAAATTGACGATGTTGTAATCGCTAAAGAATTCCCGCATCAGCTTCATGCCGTTGCCTTGCAGCATCCAGGCATTCTGCTGGCGGGTGGTGAGGCCGAAGGGGACTGTCGTGTCGAAGGCCATGGCCGGGTTCTTGCCGTAGTAGTAATACCCAGCGGTATGGCCGACCTGGACGGTATCGTTCTGCACGGCATCCAGCACCTGCAGGCCAGGCACGATTTCACCGGCGGCAAAGATCTTGATGTTGAATTTGCCGTCGGTCAGGCTCTTGACGCGGTTGGCGAAGAGTTCGGCGGTGCCATAGATGGTGTCGATCGACTTGGGAAAACTCGACGCGAGCCGCCACTCGATGGCTGGATTGCCGGTAATGACCGACGGTGCTGCGGAGGTGGCTGGAGTCTGCTCTTCTTTCTTGCTGCAGGCTGCTAAGGTGGCACCGGCCACGGCGGCTGCCGATGCTTTCAATAGAAAGGAACGACGTTTCATCTAGGTCTCTCGCGGGTCTTTTTGCCCGGATGATGCCGATCCTGCCTGCAGATGACGGGCAAAACTGGTTGCTGGTGCGCCATGCAGAGGTGTTGGCCATGACACATCGATTGTAGAGATGCGGCTGGACGTGCACAAGGCGTGGAATTCCCGGAGTGACAGACCAGCGTGGACGGTGACGGACGCCGCGACGCATGTGCGCATGTCTGCCTGACTACAGGACGGCAGCAGACAATCCTGGGACGGAAGAGCAGAAAGGAGCGGGAAGAAGGGTGTCCGCGCCTCCCGTCAAGAGAGGCCGGACATAGTCATCGCACCGCTTGGCGGCAGGCAGGATCAGTCTGTACGCTGTCGCGGCATCGGTGCGATTCATGCCTCGAGTGAGGCTGGCAACACGGTTGCCCGAATGGCTGAATCGGTGGTACCGAAACTTAGCCGTTCACGTAGGCGATGTTGGCCTTGCGCGCAACCGATTGCAGGCGCATCACGAAGCCGTGCAGCGTGTTCCACAGGCCGGCGAGCGAGGTGTCACGGTCAGCCAGGTCACGGAAGTCACCGTTCAGTTCGCGAGCGATCAGTTCACGTTCGAGTTGGTCAGTGAGTTTGACGTCTTGGCGGGTTTGCATGGTAAGCACTCCTGAAAGTTGCCCTGGCCCGTTGGCCTAGGGATTTCCCTCTTAGGGATTACCCTAAGTATAGCAGCATTCTTGTGCAACGCACCAGGCATTGCTCCATTGTGGGGAAGCTGTGGTGCAGAACAGACATTGCCCTCGCTGCACTGCAGGGATAGAATGCAATTAACCGCCAACTATTCTCAGCCACCACTATGTCTGACTTACAAGCAGGAGGGGCTTCCAGCCTCTTCGATACGCGCCTGGAAGACTGGCTGAAGCAGCCTGAGCAGGCATTTGACAATTGGCTGGCGGCCCAGGGATTCCGCGCGAGTACGGCGACGGTCTACGGGGCCATGTGGCGTAAATGGCTGCGTTGGACGGGAGAGCGCAGATTGGCGTTGCCACGGTGGCAGGCGCACCACATTGGTGAATTTCTCGATGATGGTAGATTGGAAAAGCGACATCGCTACCGCTATGCTCGTCTTATCGAGCGCGTATTCCACCATTTGCAACATATCCAGGCAGCGTCGCACAACCCTGCCAGTCGAGCCGTCAAGGAGCGTCTAGCGGAAGGCGACAACGATCCGACAGCTTTTCTGGCGCCGGCGGAAATCGAACATCTGATTTCCGCGCTGCAGGTACGGGATGCACGCATGCCTGCCCATCCGGGTCGGCCGACGGACTGGAAGGCCAGCCGTGATGCGGCATTGATCGCGGTCTTCCTCGGTGCCGGCCTCAAGGTTGGCGAGGCGAGAGCGCTCACGCTCGAGGCCTTGGCGCCGGACTGCAGCAGGATCGCGGTGCCACAGGGACCGCAAGGGAAGTTGAGGAGTGCGGCCGTCTTGCCGTTTGCGGCCGGTGTGCTGCGCGACTGGATCGCCCGGCGCGCGGCTGCGGGAACGCACGGGACATGGTTGTTTCCCGCGAATGTGACCGGACGGGCCATGCACGCCGCCTCGATTTATCGGCGCGTCGAGCATTGGCTGGAGGAGGCGGGCATCCTGTCTACGCGGCGCGAGCGGGCGTCGCCACAGACCCTGCGGAATTCGCATGCCGCACTGTTGATCGAGCAGGGTGTCCCCGCCCAGGAGATTGCCAGCCAGCTGGGCATGCGGGATGCTACCTCCGGGTGGCGCCTGGTACAGGCCCATCGTGATTGGCAGGCACGCCTTGCCGGACGGCCGCCGGATCGCACGGCCGAGTGAGAATAAGAGTAGGCGTAGCGTTGCGTTACAATCACCTCTCCTTCTGGTACCTCTGATACCCATGCAAACCGTACTTCTGACCGGCGCGACCGGCTATATTGCCACCCATACCTGGATCGAATTGCTGCAAGCCGGATATCGGGTCGTCGGCATCGATAATCTATGCAATAGCAGTCCCAGGGTGCTGGATCGTATCGAGACGGTTACTGGCGTAAAGCCTGTTTTCGTGCAGGGAGATGTACGTGACCGGGCGCTGCTGGACCGCATTCTGCGCGACCATGCGATCGAAGCCGTTGTGCATTTTGCAGCACTTAAAGCGGTTGGTGAATCGGTGTCCATGCCGCTGGCTTATTACGATAATAATCTCGGTAGTCTGCTAACGCTTTGTCAGGCCATGGAATCTGCCGGGATTTATACCCTGGTATTCAGTTCGTCTGCCACGGTTTATGGCAATCCCCATACTGTTCCGATTCTGGAAGATTTTCCTCTGTCGGCGACGAATCCCTATGGGCAAACCAAGTTGATGTGCGAGCAGATTCTCCGCGATCTGGAACATGCCAATAAAAAGTGGCGAATTGGTTACTTGCGCTATTTCAATCCGGTCGGCGCCCACGAAAGTGGTTTGCTTGGTGAAGATCCGCGTGGCATTCCCAATAATCTGATGCCGTATGTTGCACGCGTGGCAGCCGGAAAGCTTGAGCGCCTGAGTGTGTTTGGCGGGGATTATCCGACCCCCGACGGAACGGGGGTGCGCGATTATATCCACGTAGTGGACTTGGCGCGAGGCCACTTGCGCGCGCTCGATTATCTGGCGGGCGCAGAGCATGGCATCACGGTCAATCTGGGTACCGGGCAGGGCTATAGCGTTCTGGATGTTGTGGCCGCGTATGAGAAGGCATCGGGTCGCCCGATTCCATATGCGATCGTGGCACGCAGGGCGGGGGATATTGCGACCTGCTACGCCAATCCTGCATTGGCCGAGCAATTGCTGGGGTGGCGTGCGGAAAAGACGCTGGATGATATGTGTCGCGATTCGTGGCGCTGGCAGTCAACCTATCCGGACGGCTTCAGCGACTGAGAGTCTGGCGGTTGCCCGCCTTCTGACTGGAGCAACAGTCATTGCTCCAGCCGCGGGACACATTACCCAACCAGGAAATCGTCCACTGATTTACCGTTGGCCAGTTCCTTGACCAGCCAGGACGGGCGTTTGCCACGTCCGGTCCAGGTGTTTCCCGCAGCATCGCGATAGCGTACCGCGACCTTGCGCACCGGTTTTTTTGCACTGCCACCTTTACCGGAGAAACCCAGTTCCTCGGCGGTGAGCCCGTATTGGGCGATTTTTTCCGTGATTTCTTTGATCACGGATGATTTTTCCCGTGTCTTGATCTCTTCCGCCTGTTTCTGCAACTCGGCGATCTGCTTGAGAATATCCTGATAGTTTGCCATGGCATTCCTTTTATTGATCAATTCGTCCTTATCTTGGACGCGCCCAGTGTGCCATCGAATGAACGGCTTGTCATGCGCTTGAATCAATAATTCAGAGAAATACCTGAAAATTGTCAGTTGCAACCGGCATATGTGCTTAGTGAATCAGTATTTACATTTACCCATCAAGTAGGGGAGAAAATTATTGAATGAGGAAGAGCTTGCTGATATTTAGAATTGGGGCGGGTAGTGAAAGCTGGATACAGATGTTTTGCATCGCAGCGTTGTTCTTATTGAGTCTCAGGACAAACTAAAAAGTTAAGAAAAGATCTCTTTTCTTAACTTTCAAAAAATCTACTTTCTGCGCTGAAAGCAGCAGTGCGTACCCGTTTCTGCGCTTCTTGCTCCAAACCTCTTTCAAGCAACTTCTGCGAGCCGGTCAATCCGAACGAGAGTGGGGGGCGTCTTGGCCGTCGTAGGCGTCAGACTGCGTTGGGCGAGATATTCCGCGAACGCTTCCGCGAGTTCGGGATGGCGTAATGCCATTTCCACAGTCGCTTTCAGATACCCGAGCTTACTTCCGCAGTCGAAGCGCTGCCCCTCATACTCATACGCCAGCACCTGTTCCTCGGCGAGTAGGCTCTGAATGGCGTCTGTCAGTTGGTATTCACCACCGGCGCCGGGCTGCAGGGCGCGAATATGATCGAAGATACGCGCGGTGAGAATATAGCGGCCTACAACGCCGAGATTGGAGGGTGCAGCATCCGGGTGAGGCTTCTCTACAATGCCATCGAGCTTTACCAGCCGGTTGTCCCAGTGGCGTCCATCGATCACGCCATACGAGCGGCTCGCTTCAGGTTCGATGGTTTCGACACCGAGCACAGAACAGCGATAGTGCGAGTAGAGATCAGCCATCTGTTGCAGTACGGGCGGGCTGCCGTCGATAAAATCGTCAGCCAGCAACACCGCAAATGGCTCATCGCGGACCAGCTTCTCGGCGCACAATACCGCATGCCCTAGGCCCAGCGGTTCAGCCTGCCGGATATAAAAGCATTCCACGCCGCGGGGCTTGATGGACTGTACAGCTTCCAGCAGCAATTGCTTATCTTTGGCAGCCAGCTCGGCCTCAAGCTCGTACGCTTTGTCGAAATGATCTTCGATCGCACGCTTGGAGCGACCGGTAATAAATATCATTTCTGTCATTCCTGCAGCGGCAGCTTCTTCAACAGCATATTGAATCAGCGGCTTGTCCACCACTGGCAGCATTTCCTTGGGACTGGCCTTGGTGGCAGGAAGAAAGCGCGTTCCGAGCCCGGCAACCGGGAAAACGGCTTTGGTGATCCGTGTGTGCATGGCGACTCCTCAGAATAGACGGGAGGAATGTCGCAAGATGTGTTCCAGCCGGAACGTGGCTGCGTACGCAGAAATGGGTACGTTTTCTTCTTCGTCTCAGTGGCGCTCAGGAACGATGGCGGACGATCTTGATCGGGCGTGGCTTGTCCGCAGCGGAGGAGCCGCAGCTGCTACAACCGCTGTCATCGCCGCACCCGCTGCCGCATCCAGCTGCAGGCGTGTCATCTGCGAACCGCGTGCCAAGGCGATGTCGTACGCTACCGGCCGGCGCTCGCATTAGGGCGCGCGCCAACGCATGGCGCAACGGCCGGATGAGCGGGCGCGCATAGCGGTTGAGCACGGCCATCCCGGCGATACCGACTACCAGCGTGACAACGGCGATTTCAAGTGCATGGTACATATCAGGTCAGGGCAAGTGTCACGTGGTATGTCACAAACGCGGCGAGGTAGGCCAGGCCTGTGAGGTACGCTGCGGCAAATGCCATCATCTTCCACGAGTTGGTTTCGCGGCGGATGACCGCCAGCGTCGAAATGCACTGCGGTGCAAACACGAACCACGCGAGCAGCGAGAACGCCGTGGCCAGCGACCATTGTGCGGCGATCATCGGCATGAGCTGCGCGGCAGCGGCCTCTTCGGAGCCCGACAGCGCATACACCGTGGCCAGCGCGCCGACCACCACTTCGCGCGCGGCAAGTCCCGGCACCAGTGCAATACAGATCTGCCAATTGAATCCGACCGGCGCGAAAATGACCTCCAGGCCGCGACCGATCATGCCGGCAAAACTGGTTTCGATAGCTGGCACGGTCGAGCCATCGGGCGGCGCCGGAAAGCTTGCGAGGAACCACAACAATACCGTCAGCGAAAAGATGATGGTGCCCACGCGCCGCAGAAAGATGCGGGCACGCTCCCACAGGCCGATCAGAATATCGCGCGGATGCGGCAAACGGTACGATGGCAATTCGAGCAGCAGTGGATGAACATCCTGCGTAGAGCGGTACCGTTTCATGACATAGGCGACCACGAGCGCACTGGCGATGCCGGCGACATAGAGCGTGAACAGCACCACGCCTTGCAAATTGAACACGCCGCCGACTGTACGGTCCGGAATGAACGCGCCGATCAGCAGCGCATACACTGGCAGTCGCGCCGAGCAGGTCATCAGCGGCGCGACCAGGATCGTCACGAGGCGATCACGTGGATTCTGGATGCTGCGGGCTGCCATGATGCCGGGAATCGCGCAGGCAAAACTCGACAGCAAGGGAATGAAGGCGCGTCCCGAGAGGCCAGCGCGCGACATCAGCTGGTCGAGCAGGAAAGCCGCACGCGGCAGATAGCCTGATTCCTCGAGAATCAGGATGAACAGAAAGAGGATCAGGATCTGCGGCAGAAACACCACTACGCCGCCGACGCCCGCAATCAGTCCGTCCACCACCAGGCTCCTCAGCAGCCCGTCGGGCATCATTGCACCGATCCATTCGCCGCTAGCCGACGTCACACCCTCGATGCCATCCATCAGCGGCTCAGCCCAGGAATACACGGCCTGGAACATCAAGAACAGCACCACGGCCAGCAAGAGCAAGCCGAGCACCGGATGCAACAGCACGCGGTCCAGTCGCTCGTCGAGTTCGGCTGTCGCGCGTGGCATCGTGACCGCTGCCTCAAGCACACGCTTCACTTCTTGATGCACATCGAAGCCTGCGTCTGGCGGCATTGCCGTTGGCACAGACGGCAATGCCCGGTCGATGCAAGCCAGGAGCTCGGTCGCACCACCGCGTCGCACCGCCACCGTTTCGACCACGGGCACGCCCAACGCGGCTTCGAGGGCGATACGGTCGATGCGGATACCGCGACGGGCAGCGGCATCGCTCATGTTCAGCGCCACCACCATCGGCCGGCCAAGCTGGCGGATCTCCAGCGCGAAGCGCAGGTGCAGGCGCAGGTTGGTCGCGTCGACCACGCACACCAGCACGTCCGGCGCCGGCTCGCCGGGCAGGAAACCGCGGCACAGGTCGCGGGTGATGGCTTCATCCAGGCTGGCGGCATTCAGGCTGTACGCTCCGGGCAGGTCCAGCACTGCATAGCTGCGCCCACTGGCGCTGAGCAGGCGTCCTTCCTTGCGCTCGACGGTCACGCCGGCGTAGTTGGCGACCTTCTGGCGGCTGCCGGTCAGCTGGTTGAACAGCGCGGTCTTGCCGCAGTTCGGGTTGCCGACCAGGGCGATGCGCAGCGTCTGCGCGGTGGCGCTCATGCGGCCGCCCCGACGACGGCGACGCTGACGCACACGCGTTCGGCTTCGCTGCGGCGCAGGGC
>DATLHT010000266.1:0-4671 GCA_035539795.1 Burkholderiaceae bacterium | reverse complement strand
GGCGAGGATCGCCGCCTCGCTCTCCCAGTACGCCACGGTGATGCCGAAGCCGTCCGCGCCGCGGGTCGATTCCATCCCGAGGAAACCCGGCTGCTGTTGCGCCAGTTCGACCATGCGCTCGGCCATGGCGCCGTAGCCGGCATCGTCCTGTCCATTGCGCTGCGATGAGAAGACCACCGCGTAATACGGCGGCTTGGGGAGGCTGGCGAATCCGCTGGCGGCCATGTCAGTGCGTTTCCTGTTTTCCCAGGGCCTGGGTGGTGGCGATGAAATGCTGGAGGCGCTCCAGCGCCTTTCCGCTGGCGATGGCCTCGCGCGACGCGGCGATGCCCGCTTCGATGCTGTCCGCTACACCAGCGACATACAGCGCCGCGCCGGCGTTCAACACGACGATCTCGCGCGCCGGACCGGGCCGGTTGTCCAGCACTCCCAACAGCATGGCCTTCGACTCGGCCGCATCGCCCACGCGCAGGTTGCGGCTGGCGGCCATGGCGATGCCGAAATCTTCCGGATGCAACTCGTACTCGCGCACCTGTCCATCGCGTAGTTCGCCGACCAGCGTGCCCGCGCCGAGCGACAGTTCATCCATGCCGTCGCGCCCCCAGACCACCAGCGCGCGCTCGGCGCCGAGTTCCTGCAGCACCCGCGCCTGGATGCCGACCAGATCCGGATGGAATACGCCCATCAGGATGTTCGGCGCACCGGCGGGGTTGGTCAGCGGGCCGAGGATGTTGAAGATCGTGCGCACGCCCATTTCGCGACGCACGGGCGCGACCACCTTCATCGCGGGATGGTGGATCGGCGCGAACATGAAGCCGATCCCGGCCTGCGCAATGGACTGGGCCACCTGCTCCGGTTGCAGCTCGATGTTGACGCCGAGCGCTTCCAGCACGTCCGCGCTGCCGGATTTCGAGGACACGCTGCGGTTGCCATGCTTGGCGATGCGCGCACCGGCCGCGGCCGCGACGAACATCGAGCATGTCGAGATGTTGAATGTATGCGAGCCGTCGCCGCCGGTACCGACGATGTCGACCAGATGCGTGCGGTCGGCGACGTCGACGGTACGCGAGAACTCGCGCATCACCGTGGCCGCACCGGCGATCTCGCCGACGGTCTCCTTCTTCACGCGAAGTCCGGTCAGGATGGCGGACGTCATCGTCGGCGACACGTCGCCACGCATGATCTGCCGCATCAGGTCGACCATCTCGTCGTGGAAGATCTCGCGATGCTCGATCGTGCGCTGCAGGGCTTCTTGAGGGGTCAGCGGCATGGGTCAGCGCTCCAGGAAGTTCTTGAGCAGGGCATGACCATGCTCGGTGAGGATCGACTCCGGATGGAACTGCACGCCTTCGACCGGATACTCGCGGTGGCGCAGGCCCATGATCTCCTCGAAGCTGCCATCGTCATTCTCGGTCCACGCCGTGACTTCCAGCGCCTCCGGCAGACTGCTGCGTTCGACGACCAGCGAGTGGTAACGCGTCGCCTCATAGGCATCCGGAAGTCCGGCGAACACGCCCTTCCCTTCGTGACGAATGCGCGAGGTCTTGCCGTGCATGATGCGACCCGCGCGGATGACGTTGCCGCCATACGCCTGGCCGAGGCTCTGGTGGCCCAGGCAGACACCAAGGATCGGCGTGTTCGCGCCCAGCCGCTCGATGATCTCCAGCGAGACACCGGCTTCGTTCGGCGTGCATGGGCCGGGCGAGATGACGATGCGTTCGGGCGCGAGCTTAGCGATCTCGTCCACCGTCATCGCATCGTTGCGCACCACCTTCACCTCGGCACCCAGCGACTGCAGGTACTGCACGAGGTTGTAGGTGAAGCTGTCGTAGTTGTCGATCATCAACAGCATGGGACGGTACTCATGGCGAAATCAGGAAGATGGCGTAGACGTTCTCGTTGAACGTGATCGTGCCCGTCTGCAACGTCTCGGGCGCGATCCGGTTTCCCGTGACCTCGACGGTGGCGCCAATGTCGGCTGTCGGTGCAGGGGGTGCGGGCGGCGTCACGCCAGTGTCGTCGTCTGCCGCTGGCCACATACCCGCCTGGACACCGTAGGCAAAGCTCGGCGCAACGTCGGAGACCGTATATAGGCCGGTAATGCGCGTACCGTAAGCGGACGCAAGACCTTCCGCCGAACGGCGTGACTGCTGCGCCGCTTCGCGCTTGAGTTCTGCGCGCAGGCCAGCGGCACCGGCGTATCCCGAACGGATGCCGGTGATCTGCAGGTCCGGGCCGGACTCGACGCCTGACAGCACCGCGCGCACATCCTCAAGCCGGGTGAACGTGGCACGGACCCGCCGCACCACCTTGGTCCCCTTGAATACTTGTTTCCCGTCTTCGAACGCGTGCTCGGGGGAAATGGACAGCGTCGAGGCATGGATACTGTCGGAGAGTGCGCGATGGGCTTTGAAGAGGGCGAGCACCGTTGCTACGTTCCGCTCGACCTGCGCGCGCGCATCACCCGGCGATGGCATGGTGGACTGCGCGAGGACGTCGAGCGTGAAGCGGTCCGGCATGACCGTGCGTTCAGCCTGCCCCTTAACCAGCAGGTGCGGCTGCGAAGGAAGCGAGTTGGCCTGTGACCATGCCGGCGCCGCCGCGAAGACGGAGAGCAATGCCAGCAGGAGCTTGATTCTCATAGAGCGCGCCTCGGGAATTTTTTAAGGTGACATCGCACGCGCGCGGCTTTCACCCGAGTCACGGGCAATCGCAGATACTGCACGAGGACGCATGCAACACCGCCACTGTTGCCGGCCATCGCTGTCACGGGGCACATGGCACTCCCGCCTCGCGAACCGGTTCGATATCATATCGCTATGTAACAAGCATGAACTGGAAACCTCCAAATCGCATGGACGACATCTATGTATAGGAAGAATTTTCGCAATGCTGATGGCATTCGCGGGATTGCATGCCTGATCGTGCTTGTCATCCATTCGATGTTCTTTTTTCATTCGCATACCGCATCAGCACTGAGCGGAACGGCGAAGTATGGCGTCTGGCTGTTTTTCGTACTGAGCGCATTTCTGCTGACGCACCACCTGGTAACGGATGGCCTTTCGAGGACAGGTCTTTGGCGATACGCGCTGAGTCGGATGCTGCGCATCCTGCCCCTGTATTTCCTGGCCATCCTGGTATACCTGCTGATAGGGACTACCGATCTCCACAATACTCGCGATGCTTACCTAGCACTGACCATGCAGGCGGGATATGCCCACCTGTGGACCATCCCCGTCGAGTTCAAATTCTACGTACTGCTCCCCTTCATCGTCGCGCTCGGAGTTAAGTTCTCCTCCCCGGCTCGCCCCTGGATGAGCATTCTTATCTTCGCGGCCGTTGCGGGACTGTCTGCATGTACGTTCCCATACTGGAATACTCCCGAGAATACGACCACCTTGTATTGGTACGTCCCCGCTTTTATGTGTGGAGCGATCGCCGCCCTTGCCTATCATCAATACCCGACTCACATCAGCGACAAGATGCGGCTTTTGTTTGTACTGGTGCTCGCCGCCACGCTCTTCGTAGCCGCAAATCCTGTCAGGCAACATTTCCTCCCGGACACCGATGCAAACTGGCTGAAGGACAAGTTCGTTTTCATCGGAGCTCTTCTTTCCCTATTCCTCTACCTTGTCATCGACGCCGATGGCTTGACCGGAAAGCTGCTGGGTAACAGGCTGCTTTCCTGGATTGGACACTGGAGCTTCCCAATCTATCTTTTTCATTGGGTCATCCTGGTGAAACTTTCCCAATGGCACCCGGGAAGCGTTTTTTGGCAAATCATCGGATGCTTGGGCTCGATTGCTTTAGGTGCACTACTTCATTACTTGATCGAGCGGCCCACGATGAGGCTGAGACAAAGAGTGGCATGAATCACAAGTCGCGCAACAAAGCCGAGAAAGCCTCGATGGCGGACTCCGGCGTCGCCCACGATGTCATCAGCCGGATCACGGTGGTGCCGTCGCCGCGCCGCTCCCATATCTCGAACTCGACCTGCTGCTGCAGGCGCTCGACCACCGCGTCGGGCAGCACCGGGAATAGCTGGTTGCTCGGCGACTCCACCGCGAACGGCACACCGGTCTGCTGCAGGATTTCCCGCAAGCGTTCGGCCATCACGTTCGCATGCGTCGCCAGCACGAAGTACAGGCCGTCCTCGAACAGCGCCTCGAACTGCGCGCCAACCACCATGCCCTTGGCCAGCATCGCGCCGCGCTGCTTGATGACGTGGCGGAAGTCGTTGCGCAGGGCTGGATTGACGATGACCAGCGCCTCGCCCAGCAGCGCACCGTTCTTGGTGCCGCCGATGTAGAAGGCATCCGCCTCTGTCGACAGCAGCGCCAGGTCGACATCGTTGCCTGGCGTGGTCAATGCCGACGCCAGGCGTGCGCCGTCGACGTAGAGCAGCAGGCCACGGTTGCGGCAGAACTCGCCCAGCGCCTGCAGTTCAAGGGCGCTGTAGACCGTTCCCCATTCGGTGGTGTTCGAGATGTAAACCAGTCGGGGCTTCACCATGTGCTCGCCGGTGTGACCGTCGACGCAGGGCTGGATCAGTCCGGGGCTGAGCTTGCCGTCGGGGGTGGCCACCGTCAGCACCTTGTGACCACTGGCCTCGATGGCGCCGGTCTCATGGGTGGCACGCAGACCAACCTGGTGGCGCTGGCGGCGTTCCTG
>DATLHT010000265.1:0-1880 GCA_035539795.1 Burkholderiaceae bacterium | reverse complement strand
GCAGTTACAGGATGATGAATTCGGTGAACGCCAGCTTCCAACGGTCCAGACACCGCGCGATGCCGAGGAAAGCCCGGATGTGTCGGAAACGGAAGAAGAGGAGGAATTATCCGATTTCCTGCAGGATCTGCCCACGCAATTCGAAACGGCGGAAGATCTCCGACACTTTGTCGCTTTACTCCAGACGCGGATGTCGGACATCGTGGAGGCATACCATTCCGGGACACTTACCGAGACGAAATACGCCCGCAGCATCCAGGCGCTGCAGGATGCGCTCACTGCAGCCCTCAATACTCTCCCGGCAGAAGAGGCGAGCGCATCCGAAGCCAGCGATGCGTCAGATAATACGTCCGACGTTGCATCCGACCTTACGTCCGATAGCGAGATGGAGAGCGCCGCTGCAAGCGCCTCTGATTCGGAAGATACCGAGCATGATCTATCGGACCCTGACGATGCTGTTCCGCCCGGAGGCGCGCCTTCTCCCAAGCCAGCCAATGGCGCTGCAAACCCACCGCCGGGGCAAGGCGGTGACGGCAACGGCGCACACGCCGGCTGACGGGCGGTACTCGCTGGCGAGGCCCTGGTACGCTAGGACAATCGCTCCAGTTGCCCCGCCAGAAACCGCAGCATGCCCGGATCACTGCTGGTGGCCACATTGAATCGCATCCAGCCAGACGGCATCTGCGCGGGCGAGAACAGGCTGCCCGGCGCGAACAGATAGCCGCGTTCGTATCCCGCAGCGGCAATGGTGTTCGTGTCCTTGCCGGTATCGGCCCACAGATACATGCCGGCCGACTGGTCGGAGAACATGCGCAGGCCGAGCCGTTCGAGCCGACGGCGCGTGTCGTCGCGTGCGCGGTCGAGATGGCCGCGCATGCGCTCGACATGCTTGCGGTAGTGCCCTTCGGTCAGGATCTTGTACAACACCCGCTCATTCACTTCCGGCGTTGCCAGGCCGATCAGCAGCTTGGTATCCGTGAGTGCCTTGGCAAGTTCCGGGTGGCAGGCGATGAAGCCGACGCGCAGATTGGCGGCCAGTGTCTTGGAGAAGCTGCCGAGATAGATCACGCGGCGCAACTGGTCAAGGCTGGCCAGGCGCGTGGCGGGTAGCGTGGGCGGGCAGAGATCGTTATAGATGTCGTCCTCCACCAACAGGAAATCGTATTGCTCGGCCAGCTGCAGCAGGCGAAACGCCTTGGCGGGCGACACGCACACACCGGTGGGGTTGTGCAGCACCGAATTTAGCACCAGCAGGCGCGGCCGCGTGGCCTGTACCGTGCGTTCGAGCATATCCAGATCCGGGCCATCGGGCTCGAACGGCACGCCGACCACCTGCGCACCTTGCGAGGCAAAGCGGCCGAACATCAGGAACCACGCCGGATCGGTCACGAGCACGGTATCGCCGGGCTGTACATAGAGGCGCGCAATCAGGTCGAGCGCCTGTGTGATCCCGGTGGTAAGGACGATCTGTTCCGGTGCGGTGCCGATTTCCAGTTCCGACAGATGCAGCTGCAACTGCTGACGCAGGGGCAGAAAACCTTGTGGCGTGCCGCTCACGAGGAACTGGTTGCCATTTTGCCGGCCAAGGGCGCGCAGCGCTTGCGTAATCAGTCCGCCATCAAGCCAGTCGTTGGGCAGGAAGCCCATGCCCGGCGCCTTGGCACTCTCCGCCGAATGGAACATGCTGCGCAGCAGCCACGCCACATCGATCGAACTGGTTGGCGTTGTGACCGGCGCGTGCTCGGCCGGCAGCGTCGAGCGCGCACGCACATAGAAGCCTGAGCCGCGCCGCGATTCCAGGTAGCCCTGAGCCACGAGGCGCTCATACGCCTCGACCACGTTGAACCGCGAAATGCCCTTGTCGGCAGCCAACTGCCGGA
>DATLHT010000264.1:0-4951 GCA_035539795.1 Burkholderiaceae bacterium | reverse complement strand
CTTCATATTACCTGTACCCGAGGCTTCCTTTCCGGCCAGCGAAATCTGTTCAGACAGGTCGGCCGCCGGATAGATGCGCTGTCCGAATCCGACATTAAAGTTGGGGAGAAACGCTACCTTGAGACGGTCGCGTACCTGTGGGTCTCGGTTCACCACGTCCGCTACCGAGGTGATGAAGCGGATCATCAGCTTGGCATAGTGATAGCCCGGTGCCGCCTTGCCGGCGAAGAGGAAGGTACGCGGCACGATATCGGCATGCGGATCGGACTTGATCCGGTGATACAGCGCGATGATGTGCAGCACGGCCAGATGCTGGCGTTTGTACTCGTGGATGCGCTTGACCATGACATCGAACATCGATGCCGGATCGACGACCACGCCGGTCTGCTGGCGGATCAATGTTGCAAGGTCGGCCTTGTTGGCCAGATGCGCAGCGTGCCAGCGCTCGCGGAAGCCGGCATCGTCGGCATAGGTCTCCAGCGCTTGCGCTTGTTCGAGATGGGCGATCCAGCCGTCGCCAATGGCCTCTGTCATCAGCCGCGCCAGCCGCGGATTCGACAGCGCCAGCCAGCGGCGCGGCGTGACGCCGTTGGTGATGCTTTCGAACTTCTCCGGCCAGATGGCATTGAAATCGCGCAGCACGTCCTCGCGCATCAGCTTGGCATGCAGGTCGGCCACGCCGTTGATGGTATGACTGCCAACGCAGGCGAGATGCGCCATGCGTACGGCACGGGGACCGCTTTCGTCGATCAGTGACAGCCGTTCGGCGCGGTCGCCATGGCCGTAGTCGCGAATGCGCACCTCTTCCAGGAAGCGCGCGTTGATCTCATAGATAATTTCGAGGTGACGCGGCAGGATAGTTTCAAAGAGTGCCAGCGGCCAGCATTCGAGCGCTTCGGGCAGCAGCGTGTGATTGGTATAGGCGAAGGCATGGCGGGTGACATGCCAGGCTGTATCCCATGGGACCAGGTGTTCATCCACCAGCAGGCGCATCAGTTCCGCAATACCAATGGCCGGATGGGTATCATTGAGCTGCACCGCGAACTGTTCGTGGAAGCAGGTGACGGGCAACTGGTGCAGGTCGAGGATACGCAGCATGTCCTGCAGCGAGCAGGCGACGAAGAAATACTGCTGCTCCAGGCGCAGTGCCTTGCCCTGGTGCGTTTCATCGTTCGGATAGAGCACCTTGGTCAGGTTTTCCGAGGTCACCTTGCGATTCACCGCACCAAGATAATCGCCTCGGTTGAATACATCGAAGTCGAATGCCTCCGTGGCTTCGGCGCGCCACAGGCGCAAGGTATTCACAGTGTTGACGCGGTAGCCGAGAATCGGTGAATCAAAAGGCACGCCCATCACGCTCTTGCCGGGTACCCAGCGCACGCGGTAGTGGCCGCGGTCATCAGTGTAATGCTCGGTGTGTCCGCCGAGCTTGACTTCGACGGCCCAGTCGGAGCGCTGGATCTCCCACGGATTGCCGTTGCGCAACCAGGTATCGGTGTTTTCCACCTGCATACCGTCGATGATGCTCTGCTGGAAGATGCCGTACTCGTAGCGGATACCGTAGCCGATGGCGGGAATCTCCAGGGTCGCAAGCGAATCCATGAAACACGCGGCCAGCCGGCCCAGACCACCATTGCCGAGACCCGGCTCGGTCTCTTGCGCCAGCAGCATCTCGAGGTCCAGCCCGAGTTCTCGCATGGCCTCCCGCACTTCATCCTGGATGCCGAGGTTCAGCAGGTTATTGCCGAGATGCGGACCCAGCAGGAATTCGGCCGATAGATAGGCTACGGTGCGGGCCGGCGTGCTGAGATGCTTTTCGCCGGTGCTGATCCAGCGCTGCACCATGCGGTCGCGTACCGTATGCGCAAGTGCCTGGAACAGGTCGTTCTGGTTGGCGAGGCCCGGCAGTTTGGCCTGCGTGTAGAACACGTGATCCAGAAAGGCGCGCCGGATCGGCGTGCGGGCCAGTGAGGTGCGGGTGTTGTCGGTCGCGGCGACGGGCGAGATATTCGCGGCCATGCGTGGCTCCTGCGTCGGGGATGATGTGTGGATCGTCATGTGCTGCGGCGAATCGGCTGCTTCCAGCGTAGGTGAGGTTGGACGGTGGAAGCAAGCGGTCGTTCCGACGATGCGCGCGCGGGTGCTGTCCGGTAAGAATTACATGCCGTGCACGCTGCGGCACGCGCCGGGTTGTGGCCCAGCAAGGCCGCGCTGGCTGGCGCGCAACTTGCGTAAGGAAGAAGGCGGGCCACCCCGCCGCATCGGCAGACGCCGGGTGCTGTGCTGGGGGCAAGGCCCGTTGTAACGCCCAGACCAAGGAGCCGATATGCACAAAGCCAAGACTTCTCCGCAGCATGCCAAGAACCGGACCCGGCCTCATGTGCCTCCCAAGGTCGATGACGATAATCCGACGTATCAGTCGGCGGTCGACGAATCGCTTGAAATGACGTTTCCCGCGAGCGATCCGATTTCGCCCAGCGCGGCCCTCCATGCGGAAGAACGCGTCCGTACCGAGCGCGATAAGACGGACTGGAAGCTTTCGCCGGGCAGCGAGAATCAGCCGGTCGGTGCGACGCCGGCTGCCCAGCGCACAGGCAAGACGGACAAGAGCGCCGGTCACGCCAGCCACGCCGACGGGAAAACCGGCGGTGCCTCCACCAAGGGCGCGATGAAAACGTCGATGAAGGGAGCGACGAAAGGCGCCGGGAAGAATCCTGAAAAAGGCGCGGTGAAAGGGCCAGTGAAGCGCCCGATGCATAGAGTGTCCGGGTTTGCCGGTGGCCGCGCATGCTCATGCGTCGGCCATCAGCCGCACATGCCGCACCGCCAGTGTGGCACGCGCGGTATTGAACGCATCCCATAACGCGGCATGCTCTTCCAGATGACGCGTGGCATTGCCAATATGAAAATGCGCACCGCGCAGATCACGGCGGCCGTCCAGGGCCTCCCACGGAAGTGGCATGGCGACCGGTGCGCCAGGACGCGCGCGCACCGCATAAGGCACGATGGCGGTATTGCCTGCGCTGTTGCGCAGGTAGTCGATGAAGATGCGCCCGTGACGGCGTGACTTCGACATCGACGCGGTGAAACGGTCCGGCATCAGCTCGCTCAGGTGCTGCGCAAGGCCGCGGGAGAACGTTTTGACTTCGTCCCACGAGCGGCCTCGCCGCAAGGGCACGACGACGTGCAGCCCCTTGCCGCCGGTGCTGCGCAGAAACGATGGCAGACCGAATTCTTCGAGGGTTGTGCGCACCAGGCGGGCGGCATCGGCGATGGCGCGCCAGTCGAGTGCGGGATCGGGATCGAGATCGAAAGTGATCTGGTCGGGTCGGTCGAGGCGGGGCAGTGTTGCCCCCCACTGATGCAGTTCGATCACGCCATGCTGTACCAGCGCGACGATGCCAGCTTCGCTCTGCACCGCGATGTATGGTGCGTCTTCACCCGGTACATCCACCCGCATCAGTCCGTCCGGCAGGCTCTGGGCGAGGGCCCAGTGCTTCTGGAAGAAACAGGTACGCTGCGTGCCTTCTGGACAGCGCATCAGTGAGAGTGGCCGGCCATGCAGCCATGGCAGCATCCAGCCGGCGACGTCGGCGTAATAGCGTGCGAGCTCCCCCTTGGTGAAGCCGGCATCAGGGAATACTACGCGCTCGGCATGCGTGATGCGGACACCGTGCCATACCGCCGGTGTGCTGGCAGATGGACGGGACCCAGCGGAGGCGCCCTTGGTACGCACAGCACGTTTGGCAGGTTGGGCGAGCTGAGTCACGGACATGGTGGCTTCCTCCTCGATCTCGGTGGCGGCCTTGTCGGGGCGCAGGCCGGCAAATGCACCCTGGCGCAGCAGCCGGTCGGAGGTCCAGCCAGTGTAGGTCACTTCCGCGACCAGCACAGGCCGGGCCCAGTGCACCTGTTCACCGGCAAGCCGAGGTGGTGGCGCAAACGGGCTGCGTGCGCGCCGTTCGCGCTCGAGCCGGGTACGCAGGGCGCTCAGTTGCACACGGGTGAAGCCGCTGCCGACGCGGCCCACATAGCGCAGTGTGGCGGGATGGCCCGACGGACGTTCCCACACGCCGAGCAGCAGGGCGCCGAGGTCGGTGCGCTGGCCCTTCGGCTCGGTCCAGCCGCCGATCACGAATTCGGCACGCGGACGGCACTTGATCTTGATCCAGGCGGTGGTACGTTTGCCACTGTAGGGTGCATCCTGCCGCTTGCCGATCACGCCCTCGAGATGCAGCGCACAGGCCGCTGCCCACACCGTGGGACCATCGCCTGGCAGCAGGGTGCTGAGCTGAGCCTGGGGCGGCAGTGCTGGTGCGAGGGATTCGAGTACGGCACGGCGTTGTACCAGCGGCAGTGGCCGCAGGTCCTGCCCACCCCACCAGGGGATGTCGAAGATGACATAGTGCAGCGCGCTGGCATCGCTCTCTGCCGGGCCTTCCGCGCTGAGCATGGTCTGCAGGGCGCTGAAACTGCTGTGGCCAGTCGCATCGAACACCACCAGTTCGCCATCGAGCCAGCCGCTGCCCGGCAGCGCCCGGGCCAGGCTCGCAGTCAGTGCGGTCAATGCCGGCGTGCGATGCTCCCATGCGAGGCCGTTGCGGCTCAGTAGTTGCACCTTGCCGTCGTGGACGCGGCACAGCATGCGGTAACCGTCGTATTTAATTTCATAGCGCCAGCCTGGCGTCTCGGGTGGTGCATCGACCAGGGTCGCCAGTTGGGGCTCGAGCGTCTCCGGCGGTGCCGCGGAAGTGGTGTGTGCGTGGCGGCGCGAGTGCGCAGCGACCGCTACCGGCGCTTGCTCTGCATCGTGGCCGGGCAGCGCAAATGCGTCTGCGGATTTGCGTAACAGCCATTGCGTGTCCTTGCCGGTACGCACCAGCACCCAGTCGCCAGCCAGCCGTCCGCCGCGCAGGCGGAAATGCAGGCGGCCCCGGCGCAGCCCGGCATG